>NZ_JBEYRP010000001.1:141037-163051 GCF_040704085.1 Streptomyces sp. NPDC047841 | reverse complement strand
GCGCGTACGGGGCGACGGCGATCCGCCGCTCCGCGTGGCGGTTACGCGCCGAGTGCGGTCAGGGCCGGCCGGCGCGCGCTGTCGTACCGCTGAAGCACCACCTGCGCCACCTCCGGTGCGGGGCCGAGCACTTCGGCGAGGACGTCCGCCTCGGCCGCGCCGCGTGCGATCCGGTCCGGCAGGAAGCCGGGGGCCAGGACGTACGGGGCGACGGCGACCCGCTCGCAGCCGAGGGCGCGCAGCTCGCGTACCGCGTCCTCGGTGCGGGGGAGGGACGCGGAGGCGAACGCGGGCCGCACGGCGCACCAGCCGGTGTGCCACCACTCCCGCGCGATGTCGGCGATCACCGCGATCGCCTCCGGGTCGGAGGACCCCGCCGAGGCCAGCACGACCCCGGTCGAGGACTTGCCGGCGGGTGACAGGCCCGCCTCGTACAGCCGCCGTTCCAGCGCGGACAGCAGCAGCGGGGACGGGCCGAGCACGTCCGCCTGCCGGATCCGCAGCCGCCCCGGCGCGTCCCGCAGCACGGCGGGGATGTCGGCCTTGGCGTGGAACGCGCGGGTCAGCAGCAGCGGCAGGGCGACGACGTCCCGCACGCCCTCCTCCGCCAGCGACCGGAGTACCCCGTGCACCGACGGGACGTTGAAGTCCAGGAACCCGGTCTCCACGCGCAGGCCCGGCCGCAGCGACCGCACCCGCCCCACCAGGGCGTGCACGGTCGCGGCGTGCCGCGGGTCGCGGCTGCCGTGGGCGATGACGAGGAGGACGGGAGGGCGCATGGTCAGCTCTTCACCAGCAGGCCGCGGCTGCGCAGCACCCACCGCTCCAGCGGACTGAAGATCAGCAGGTCGATGGCGATGCCGACGAACAGGATCAGGAAGATCGCCTCGAACACCATGGACATGGAGCTGGCGTTGCGGCCGTTCTCCAGCAGCGCGCCCAGGCCGATGCCGAGGTCGGGGGAGGAGGCGATGATCTCCGCGGCCATCAGCGAGCGCCAGGAGAAGGCCCAGCCCTGCTTCAGGCCCGCGAGGTAGCCCGGCAGCGCGGCCGGCAGGACGATGTGCCAGGCGCCCCGCACCCCGGTGGCGCCCATCGTGCGGCCCGCCCGCAGGAACAGCGGCGGCACCTGGTCGATGCCGGAGACCAGGCCGTTGGCGATCGACGGGACCGCGCCGAGCAGGATCACCGCGTACATCATCGAGTTGTCCAGGCCCAGCCAGATGACCGCGGGCGGCACCCACGCCACCGACGGCAGCGACTGCAGACCGGACAGCACCGGCCCGATGGCCGCCCGCACGAACTTAACCCGCGCCACCAGCAGGCCGAGCGGGGTGCCGATGACCAGCGCGAACAGGAAGCCCAGCAGACCGCGCGAGACGCTGGTCCAGATGTAGCCCAGTAGCGTGCCCTCCACCCAGGCACGCTTGAACTCGCCGCCGACGTCGGCGGGCGAGGGCAGCTTCGTCGGATCGTCGACGATCTTGAAGGAGATCAGCGCCTGCCACACGACCAGCACCACCACGGTGGCGATGAGCGGCGGCAGGATCTTCGCCGTGAACGTCTGCCGGAACGGCGTACGGCCGGCGGCGACGACCTCCAGTGCGTCCAGGCCCGCCTCGACGCTCCCCGCGTCCGTGACCGTCTTGGTCTCAGTGCTGGCCATGACGCCGGATCTCCCCACGCAGGACTTCGGTGATCTCCAAGGACAGTTCGGCCACCGGCGCGTCCTCGATGCGCCGCGGCTGCGGTATGTCCACCCGCCACTCACGGGCCACCCGGCCCGGCCGGGACGACAGCAGCACCACCCGCTGCGCGAGCCGTACCGCCTCGCGCACGTTGTGCGTGACGAACAGGACGGACACGCCGGTCTCCGCCCAGATCCGGGTCAGCTCGTCGTGCAGCAGGTCCCGGGTGATCGCGTCCAGCGCGGCGAACGGCTCGTCCATCAGCAGCAGCTGGCTGTCCTGGGCGAGCGCGCGGGCCAGGGCCACGCGCTGGCGCATGCCGCCGGACAGCTCGTGCACCCGCTTGCCGTACGAACCCTGCAGCCGCACCAGTTCGAGCAGCCGCTCGGCCCGCTCACGGCGCTCGTTCTTCGGCACGCCCCTGAGCCTGAGGGCGAGTTCGATGTTCTTGCCCGCGGTCAGCCACGGGAACAGGGCGTGCTCCTGGAACATCAGGGCCGGACGCCCGTCGGTCGCGATGCTGCCGGCGGAGGGCCGGTCCAGCCCCGCCACCAGGTTCAGCAGCGTCGACTTGCCGCAGCCCGAGGCCCCCAGGAGGGTGACGAACTCACCCGGTGCGACATCCAGGCTGATGTCGTCCAGGACGAGCTGCTGCCCGCCCGGTGTCGCGAAGGACTTCGAGACGTGCTCGATGCGCGCCGCGTGCTCGACCGTCTCGGCGGCCTCGGCGAAGGTCGTTGCCATGGTCGTCACCTCCTGGGAACTCATCGGCTACGGGACTACCGGGCGCCGAGTCCGGCGTCGCTGACGGTGTGCTCGCCCTCGGCCTGGAGGACCTTGTTCAGGAGGGTGAGGTCATAGATGCCGTCCAGCTTGGGGTTGTCCAGCAGGCCGGCCTTGACGGCGTGCTTCGCCTCGGTGTCGAGGGTCGCGGCCAGCGGGTCGTCGGTGAACTGGACGGACTTCCACGCCGGGTCCAGGACCTTCGCGGGCAGCTCCTTGCCGGAGTCGATGCCCAGCTGCTTGTTGGCCGCGGCCTTCGCCTCGTCCGGGTTGGCGTTGATCCACTTGTTGGTCTCGACCGACGCCTTCAGGACCGCCTCGACGGCCTTCGGGTGCTCCTTGAGGAACTTCTGCGACACGATGATGTTCGTGATCACGAACTTCTTGTCCGGCCACAGCGTCGACTCGTCCAGCAGCACCTTGCCGCCCTCGGCGACCAGCTTCGAGGCGGTCGGCTCCGGCACCCAGGCACCGTCGATGGAGCCGGACTTGTAGGCGTCCGGGGTCACCTTGTTGTCCGTGCGGACGACGGACACGTCACCCTTGCCGCTCTGCGCGTCGACCTTCCAGCCCTGCTCGGCCACCCAGTTGAGGAACGCCACGTCCTGCGTGTTGCCCAGCTGCGGGGTGGCGATCTTCTTGCCCTTGACGTCCTTCAGGGACTTGATCTTGTCCGGGTTGACGACCAGCTTCACCCCGCCGGAGGCCGAACCTCCGATGATGCGCAGGCTCTTGCCGTCGGACTTGGTGTAGCCGTTGATCGCCGGGGAGGGGCCGATCCAGCCGATGTCGATGGAACCCGAGTTCAGCGCCTCGATCTCGGACGGACCGGCGTTGAAGATCTGGTACTTGGCCTCGGTGGCACCCAGCTCCTTCTGGAAGAAGCCCTTCTGGTTGCCGACCAGGGCGGTGGCGTGGGTGAGGTTGCCGAAGTAGCCGATCTTGACGGAGCCGAGCCCGTCGATCTTCTTGGCGCCGGTGGCTATCTTGGCGCCCGCGTTGTCGTCCTTGGAGTCGGACCCGTAGCCGCAGGCCGCGAGGGACAACAGGGGCAGTGCGGCGATCGCGGCGAGTCCGCGGCGAAGCAGGGCGGAGCGGTTGGCAGGCACGGGAGGCTTTCCTCTCGTTGGCCCGGCGGTCACGGGCTTTCAGGTCGTGGCCGGGAGTTCGGCAAGGGTCTTCGTCGCGTCCGGGACGTCGGGTGGGGGGACGGGGCGCGCAAGCGGTGCGCGTACGTCAGCGCGCACATCGCGCCACCCCGCCCTGCCCGCTGCCGAGGGCGCCGCTGCCGACGCGGCCGCCCTCCTTGGCGAACGTCGAGTAGAAGTCGGTGGGGTTCATCTCAGAAGTCCCAGCCCTCGTCGTCGGCCGCGTCCTTGACCGGCTCGGGGGAGGCGAACGACTCGCCGACCATGCCCGCGGTGAGCGTGGTGCCGTCGGCGGGGTCGATCAGGATGAAGGAGCCCGTGCGGCGCGAGTCGGCGTAGGAGTCGACCGGCAGCGGCTCGGCGGTGCGGATCTTCACCCGGCCGATGTCGTTGGCGACGAGCTGTCCCGGGTGCGGGTGCAGGGACAGGTCGTCGAGCGTCAGCCGGGACGGGATGTCCTTCACGATCGCCTTGACCGTGCGGGTGCCGTGCTTGAGCAGCACCCGGTGCCCGACGGTCAGCGGCGCGTCGGCGACGTGGCAGACGGTCGCCTCCACGTCCTGCGTGGTGGCCGGGGCGTCCTTCGTCGGCACGATCAGGTCGCCGCGCGAGACGTCGATGTCGTCCGCGAGCCGCACCGTCACCGACTGCGTCGTCCAGGCCACGTCGACCGGCTCGCCGAGCAGGTCGATGCCGGAGATCGTCGAGGTGCGGCCGGACGGCAGGACGGTGACCGGCTCGCCCACGCGGAACGTGCCGGCCGCGATCTGGCCCGCGTAGCCCCGGTAGTCCGGGTGCTCGGCGGTCTGCGGCCGGATCACGTACTGCACGGGCAGCCGCGCGTGGCAGTGCGCCAGGTCGTGGCTGACCGGCACGGTCTCCAGGTGCTCCAGCACGGTTGGACCGCCGTACCAGTCCATGGTCGCGGACGGCTCCACCACGTTGTCGCCGGCCAGCGCCGAGATCGGGATCGCGGTGACCTCCGGGACGCCCAGCTCGGTCGCGTACGCCGTGAACTCCTCGGCGATCGCGGCGAAGACCTTCTCCTCGTAGCCGACGAGGTCCATCTTGTTGACGGCGAGGACGACGTGCGGGACGCGCAGGAGGGCCGCGATGGCCGCGTGCCGGCGGGTCTGCTCGACCACGCCGTTGCGGGCGTCGACCAGGATCACCGTCAGCTCGGCCGTGGAGGCGCCGGTGACCATGTTGCGGGTGTACTGCACATGGCCCGGGGTGTCGGCGAGGATGAACCGGCGGCGCGGGGTCGCGAAGTAGCGGTAGGCGACGTCGATGGTGATGCCCTGCTCGCGTTCGGCGCGCAGGCCGTCGGTGAGCAGCGCGAGGTCGGGGGCGTCCTGGCCCCGGCTCGCGGAGGCGCGCTCGACGGCCTCCAGCTGGTCGGCGAGGACCGACTTGGAGTCGTGCAGCAGCCGCCCGACGAGCGTGGACTTGCCGTCGTCGACGGAGCCGGCGGTGGCGAACCGCAGCAGGGTGGTGGCCGGGAGCGCCTCGGTCGTGGTCGTGCTCATGCTTAGAAGTACCCCTCGCGCTTGCGGTCTTCCATCGCGGCCTCGGACAGCTTGTCGTCGGCGCGGGTCGCGCCCCGCTCGGTCAGCCGGGACGCGGCGATCTCGGCGATGACCTTCTCGATCGTGCCGGCGTCGGAGTCGACCGCGCCGGTGCAGGACATGTCGCCGACGGTCCGGTAGCGCACCTGCCGCTTCTCGACCGTCTCGCCGTCCTTGGGCCCGCCCCACTCCCCGGCCGTCAGCCACATCCCGTCGCGCTGGAACACCTCGCGCTCGTGGGCGAAGTAGATCTCCGGCAGCTCGATGCCCTCGCGGGCGATGTACTGCCAGACGTCCAGCTCGGTCCAGTTGGACAGCGGGAAGACCCGCACGTGCTCACCGGGGGCGTGCCGGCCGTTGTACAGGTTCCACAGCTCGGGCCGCTGGCGGCGCGGGTCCCACTGGGAGAACTCGTCGCGCAGGGAGAACACCCGCTCCTTGGCGCGGGCCTTCTCCTCGTCACGCCGGCCGCCGCCGAAGACGGCGTCGAACTTCTCGCTCTGGATCTTCTCCGTCAGGGGGAGGGTCTGGAGCGGGTTGCGGGTGCCGTCGGGGCGTTCCTTGAGCACACCGCGGTCGATGTAGTCCTGGACGGAGGCCACATGGAGTCGCAGCCCATGTGCGGCCACCACACGGTCCCGGTATTCAAGGACCTCCGGGAAGTTGTGTCCGGTGTCCACATGGAGCAGCGCGAACGGCACCGGCGCGGGGGTGAAGGCCTTCAGCGCGAGGTGCAGCATGACGATGGAGTCCTTGCCGCCGGAGAACAGGATCACCGGGTTCTCGAACTCGCCCGCGACCTCGCGGAAGATGTGGACCGCCTCGGACTCCAGCGCGTCCAGGTGCGACAGCGCGTACGGGCTGTCCGTGCCCTCGTCCACCGTGGCGACCGTGGTCATGCCAGTCCCCTCTCGCTCAGCAGCGCGTACACCGACGCGGCCGACTCCTGGACCGTCTGGTGCTGCGACTCGATCCGCAGATCCGGCGTCTCCGGCTCCTCGTACGGGTCGTCGACCCCGGTGAGCCCGGTCAGCTCGCCCGCGGCCTGCTTGGCGTACAGCCCCTTCACGTCGCGCACGCTGCACACCTCGACCGGGGTCGCCACATGGACCTCCAGGTACGGCGTCCCGTTCTCCTCGTGCCGCTTGCGCACCGCGTCCCGGCTGTCCGTGTACGGCGCGATCACCGGCACCAGCGCCTTGACGCCGTTGCGGGCCAGCAGCTCGGCGACAAAGCCGATGCGCTGGACGTTGGTGTGCCGGTCCTCCCGGGAGAAGCCGAGGCCCGCCGAGATGAACTCGCGGATCTCGTCGCCGTCGAGCACCTCGACACGGTGGCCCCCGGCACGCAGCCGGTCCGCCAGCGCGTACGCGATGGTGGTCTTGCCGGCGCTCGGCAGACCCGTGAGCCAGACGGTGGCTCCGGTCGTCACGTGGTTCTCCTGAATCCGCTCGTTCGTCATCCGTGCAGCCCGCACTCGGTCTTCGCCCGGCCCGCCCAGCGGCCGGCCCGCGCGTCCTCGCCCTCCAGGACCCTGCGGGTGCATGGGGCGCAGCCGACGGAGGCGTAGCCGTCCGTCAGCAACGGGTTGGTGAGCACGCCGTGTTCGGTGATGTACGCGTCCACGTCGTCCTGCGTCCAGCGGGCGATGGGCGAGATCTTGACCTTCCGCCGCTTCTCGTCCCAGCCGACGACCGGGGTGTTCGCCCGGGTCGGGGACTCGTCGCGGCGCAGGCCCGTCGCCCACGCCTGGTAGTTCTCCAGGCCCTCCGCCAGCGGCCGGACCTTGCGCAGCGCGCAGCACAGGTCGGGGTCGCGGTCGTGCAGCCTCGGGCCGTACTCGGCGTCCTGTTCGGCGACCGTCTGCTTCGGCGTGAGGGTGATGACGTTGACGTCCATCACCGCCTCCACGGCGTCCCGGGTCCCGATGGTCTCCGGGAAGTGGTAGCCGGTGTCGAGGAAGACGACGTCCACGCCCTTGAACACGCGCGAGGCGAGATGGGCGACCACGGCGTCCTCCATGGAGGAGGTGACGCAGAACTTCGTGCCGAAGGTGTCCACCGCCCACTGGAGGATCTCCAGCGCGGAGGCGTCCTCCAGGTCACGGCCCGCCTGTTCGGCGAGTGCCTTCAACTCCTCGCTCGTAAGCTCTTCCTGAGCCGTCGTCATATCAGCTCGTCCCCTCCGTTGTCGGCTCGCCGCAGCCCCTGGGCGAGCAGCCCGAGGAACTTCAGCCGGAACGCGCGGTTGCAGGCCCCGCACTCCCAGGCGCCGTGACCCTCGCCGCTCGGGCGCAGGTCCTCGTCGCCGCAGTAGGGGCAGTAGAAGGGCGCGGCCCGCTCGCTCACGACAGCGCCTCCTCGCTCGCCCGCGCCGCCCAGGCCGCGAACCGCTCGCCGTCCTCGCGCTCGGCCTGGAACCGCCTGAGCACCCGCTCGATGTAGTCGGGCAGCTCCTCCGCGGTGACCTTCAGGCCGCGCACCTTGCGGCCGAAGCCCGGCTCCAGCCCGAGGGCGCCGCCCAGGTGCACCTGGTAGCCCTCGACCTGCTCGCCCCGGTCGTCCAGGACCAGCTGCCCCTTGAGACCGATGTCCGCGACCTGGATACGGGCGCAGGCGTTCGGGCAGCCGTTGAGGTTGATGGTGATCGGCTCGTCGAAGTCCGGGAGCCGGCGCTCCAGTTCGTCGATCAGCGTGGAGCCGCGCTGCTTGGTCTCCACGATGGCGAGCTTGCAGAACTCGATGCCGGTGCAGGCCATGGTGCCGCGCCGGAAGGAGGACGGCCGGGCGGTGAGGTCGAGCGCCTCCAGGCCCTCCACCAGCGAGTCGACCCGGTCCTGCTCGACGTCGAGAACGATCATCTTCTGCTCGACGGTGGTGCGGACCCGGCCCGAGCCGTGCGCCTCCGCCAGGTCGGCGACCTTCGTCAGCGTGGCCCCGTCGACCCGGCCGACGCGCGGTGCGAAACCGACGTAGAACCGGCCGTCCCTCTGCCGGTGCACGCCGATGTGGTCGCGCCACTGCTGCACCGGCTGCTCCGGGGCGGGCCCGTCGACCAGCTCGCGCTTGAGGTACTCGTCCTCCAGCACCTGGCGGAACTTCTCCGCGCCCCAGTCGGCGACGAGGAACTTCAGCCGGGCCCGGTTGCGCAGCCGCCGGTAGCCGTAGTCACGGAAGATCGAGATGACGCCCTCGTAGACGTCCGGCACCTCGTCGATCGGCACCCAGGCGCCGAGCCGCACGCCCAGCTTGGGGTTGGTGGACAGGCCGCCGCCGACCCAGACGTCGAAGCCCGGGCCGTGCTCGGGGTGGCGGACGCCGACGAAAGCGACGTCGTTGATCTCGTGCACGACGTCCAGCAGCGGCGAACCCGAGATGGCCGTCTTGAACTTGCGCGGGAGGTTGGAGTACGCCTTGTTGTTCAGGACGCGGCGCTTCATCTCCTCCAGCGCCGGCGTGGCGTCGATGATCTCGTCCTCGGCGATGCCCGCCACCGGGGAGCCGATCATCACACGCGGGGTGTCACCGCAGGCGGTGACGGTGGACAGGCCCACGCCCTCCAGCCGTTCCCAGATCGCGGGCACGTCCTCGATCCGGATCCAGTGGTACTGGACGTTCTGCCGGTCGGTGATGTCCGCCGTGCCGCGCGCGAACTCCTGCGAGATCTCGCCGATCACCCGCAGCTGCGCCGTGGTCAGCGCCCCGCCGTCGATGCGGACGCGCAGCATGAAGTACTCGTCGTCCAGCTCCTCCGGCTCCAGGATCGCGGTCTTGCCGCCGTCGATGCCGGGCTTGCGCTGGGTGTACAGCCCCCACCAGCGCATCCGGCCGCGCAGGTCGTTCGGGTCGATCGAGTCGAAGCCGCGCTGGGAGTAGACCGTCTCAATGCGTGTCCGCACATTGAGACCGTCGTCGTCCTTCTTGAACTGCTCGTTGCCGTTGAGCGGGGTGAAGTGGCCAACGGCCCACTGGCCCTCACCGCGGTGACGGCTCACCTTGCGGCGGGGCGCGGAGGCGGCAGGGTTCTGTGGGGTGGCGGCCATGGAGGTACGTCCTTCGGGACAGGCGGGAAAGCGGCTGACCTGCGCGTGCGTGCGCATGCGGCATGGGTGCGCGGCGTTGCGCACACGGGATCAGAGACGAGAGGGGAACGGCGGTGCTGGGAGGCGTCAGCTCACCGGACAGATGGCGCTGGACATGCGGCCGAGGTCGACGTGCCGCCGACTCACCAAGGCAATTCCAGTTCCGGGCATGACGGAAGCGTGTCACGGCGATCTGGACACAGTCCAGCTTCATCCATCATGCGGACACCCTTGTCCCGGAATGTGGAACAAGGGTGTTGTCGCTCACATGCGTCGCCGGAGGGCTTGTCCCGGCAGGTCAGGCGGGGTATGCGCCGGGCCAGGGCCCCGGAGTGGCCACGTCCGGCTCCAGCTCCACCCTGGTGTCGAACAGCTTGAAGCCGCGCCGCTGGTAGTTGGCCATCGCGAACTCGCCGTCCTTGCTGCACGTGTGCAGCCACACCCGCTTCGTCGGCTTCCGGCCGGGCCACCGCTCGGCCAGGTCCCACGCGCGGGCCGTCCCGTACGCCAGCAGGTGGCTGCCGATGCGCCGGCCGCGGAAGGCGGGGATCAGCCCGAAGTAGACGATCTCGACCGCGCCCTCGTCCTGCGCCTCCAACTCGACGTAGCCGGCCGGGGTGCCGTGGTCGTAGGCCACCCAGGTCTCCACGCCGGGCCGCTCCAGGTACTCCCGCCACCGCGCGTAGGTCCACCCCAGCCGGTCGGTCCAGCGGATGTCGCCGCCGACCGAGGCGTACAGAAACCGGCTGAACTCGGGGGAGGGCACCTCGGCGCGGACGATCCGGACGTCGCCGTCGGGGGCGGCGGCGGGCAGGAGGTCGGCCGAGGAGGTCTGCTCCAGGGACCAGGTGGTGACGGGCGCGCTGCTCATGCGGGCCAGGGAACCATCCCGCGACCCGGTCTGT
Source organism: Streptomyces sp. NPDC047841 (assembly GCF_040704085.1). NCBI lineage: Bacteria > Bacillati > Actinomycetota > Actinomycetes > Kitasatosporales > Streptomycetaceae > Streptomyces > Streptomyces sp. NPDC047841. Next base: position 152,878 of record NZ_JBEYRP010000001.1, on the reverse strand, counting down.
CGATCCGCCCCGGCAACACGACCCTGGAGTCGAGCGGCACGAGGGTCCTCGCAGCGGAGGGGTGCGGGGCCGCCGGAGCCGGGGAAGTGCGGGGGCCGTCGGAGCCGGGCGGGACAGCCTGTCCGGAGCCGGGGGGCGGGGCGGCCGTCAGTTCAGGGAGTGGTCCAGTTCGGCGAGCGAGAGTGCGAACAGCATGCGGTCGGACAGCGACCACACCTCGCCGGTCTCCTGCCAGTAGGACAGGGAGCCCGCGTCCTGCGCCCAGCAGCGGTCCGAGGCGTCGGCGCCGCAGCGGGCCGCCCGGGCGCCCCGGGTGTCCTGCCGCCACAGCCCGCCGTGCCCGTCCTGCGAGTCGGGCAGCCGTCCCACATACCAGGACGGCCGGTCCGCCCCGGGCTTCCGGTACGGCAGCAGGCCCCGGATCCCGTCCGCCCGGGTCCGGTACGCCTCCACCGCGTCCACCCGCCCCCACGCGTCCGTGGCGAGCGGCCCGGGACGCGCCGGATCGTCACCGAAGGCGTACCGCCACAGCCGGGCGCGCTTGTCGCCGCCGGGCGCGGTCGACTCCGCGGCGACCAGGCTGTCGGGTGTCGTACCGCGGTCGAGGGCGAGCGCGCCGGGACAGGGCGGGCCCGAGGGGGCGCAGCGGCCGGAGGTGAAGCGGTACGAAGCGACCGCGGGCAGCACGAAGTCGTGGCCGTCGGCGGACCAGCCGCCGGGCACACGGCCGATCGCCGGCCCGTCGACCGTGGTGCGCTGGATGCGGTCCAGGTCGTAGACGTAGAGCGCGTCGGCGCCGCCGGCCGTGGTGGTGACCAGCAGCTTGTTCCGGTGCCAGACCATGCCGGTAAGGCCGGAGGTCAGGCCCCGGTAGTCCCGGCCGCCGTCGACCGGCACGACCAGGAGCACCCAGCGGTAGGAGAGGTGGGCGGGGTCGTCCGCGTCGACGAAGGCGACCCGGGCCAGACCGCGCTCGTCGGGGCGGCCGGTGGTGGTGCGGTGGGTCCAGCCGGCGAGGACGACCCGGTGGGTGCCCCAGACGCCGTCCTCGTCGGCGTCCCCGGAGGTGGTCACCGAGGCGGGCCGCCAGTCGCCGGCGGCGGTGTCGGCCGGGTCCCAGCAGTAGGCGCGGGAGGCGGCCGGGGCGACGGGCAGGGAGGCGCGGTCGCCGGCGGAGCAGCCGTCGCCCTCGCGCATCGTCCGGTCGGTGCTCCGGAGCACGGTGTCCACGCCGACCGGGCGGCCCATCGCGGTGGCGAGCCGGTCCAGGGAGCGCGCGGGGACCCGGTGCTCCTGGAGGCGGAGCCGGCTGATGTCCGCCGGGGAGGTCATCGGCTTCAGCGCGCCCGGGTCGTCGGTGACGTCGGCCTGGGAGGCGCTGATCAGCGTGGCCGCGGCGGTGAGCGCGAGCGCGGTGCCGGTCAGGACCGCGCGCAGCGCCGCGCCCCTTCTGCGTCGACGGTGTCTGCCGCGATGCTTCATCTCTCCTCCAGAGGGCGGGCCAACTGCGTCTCACGATCTGTGGGTTGACGCGAGGAGCAGGTGGGGAGGCCCGTACGGGATGCTACGGCAGGAAGGAGCCGCGCAGGGCCAAGACCGCGCAGATGGGCGGAAGACGCACGTGCGGGCCGGACGGTCACCTCGGTCCGGGCTGCTCGCTCCGGCCGTCGTGCACGGCATTCCGCTTGCGGGTCACCGCCGGTGCTGTCGACTGCGGAAGCAGGTGGGACGGATCGTCTGGAAGGATCACGTCCACTTCCGCATCGGCACGGAAACGATACGGCCGATGCTGCAGGAGTTCCCCAAGATACCTGCGGATCCTGGACATCTCGGCCCGTACGGTCACCGTCCGGGACGGATCGCCGAACAGATCCCCGGCCAGCGCGGCCGCCCCGCGCCCCGCACGGTGCTCGGCGAGCAGGAACAGCAACTCGGCATGGCGCGGGCTCAGTTCCCGCGACCAGGATCCCGCCGAGGCCGTGACCGTCACCGTGCGGCGGCCCGGCCCGGCGAGGTCCAGCACGATCCGGCCGGCACCGGCGCACGGCTCCTCCTCCGCCCGCAGCAGCCAGCCCCCGGCCAGCGGCTCCACCGCGCAGGAACCGAGCGAGGGCAGCCACCGGCGGCCCGGCGCCAGCGTCCTGGGCAGCGTCACCCGCCGTACGTACGGCATTCCGGTCACGGCCGCCGCCCAGCCGTCGCGGTCCACCACCAGCGCCCGCCCGGCCAGCCGGGCCAGCACCGGCGCCGCCACCGCCCGCAGCCGCTCCAGGGAGGCCAGGTGGCGCTCCCGCAGCCGAGCCTCGGCGAGCTTGGCGACCGAGTCCACCCAGGCGAGGGTCGCCGGATGCATGGTCTCCAGCGGGCCGCTGACGTCCACCACACCGAGCAGCCGCCCGTCCCGCGGATCGGTGATCGGCGCGCCCGAGCAGGTCCACGAGGCGTGCGACCGTACGAAGTGCTCGCCGGCGAACACCTGGACCGGCCGCCGTACCACCGCCGGCGTGCCCACGCCGTTGGTGCCGACGACGTCCTCCCGCCAGTCCGCGCCGAGTTCGAAGCCGAGCCCGTCCGCCTTCCGCAGGACCGACGGCGCACCCTCCCGCCACAGCACGCGCCCGTCGGCGTCCGCGACGACCATGATGTGCCGGGCGACGTCCGCGACCGAGAGCAGCCCCTCCCGCAGCACCGGCAGGACATGCCGCAGCGGCGACTCCTCCCGCCGGCGCCGCACCTCGTCCGAGGGCAACAGCCCTGACCTGAAGTCGTGTTCGGGGTCGACGCCGCTGCGCAGCATCCGCCCCCACGACTGCTCGATCACCGGGCGGGGCGCCAGCCGCGTACGCTGACCGGCCAGCGTGGCCTCGCGCACCTCGCTCAGCACCCGCGCCGCCTGCGCTGCGTCCACGGCGGCCAGGCGCGCCACGTTCATCGGCGGGTTCACCACTGCGGTCCTCCCGGAAAGGGGCGTCGAAAGAGACGTGCACAGCCGTCCGGGCGGCGGTTTCCGGTCCGGCTGCGCCTCTCATACTGCCGTTCCGGACATGGCGGAGGCACAGACTCCGCGCATGTGCCCCCATAAGTTGCAACCCCCTGCAACCCTGGTGAACCTCCGGTACCTGGCCGAGACTTGACCTAGGTGGTGGGGGGTGGTGCCGTGTCGGCGCAGCACCACCCCCTCCCTCCGGGACCCCGGCCGGGTACGGCAGGTCAGGCCGGCCGCGCCCGATCCACCACCGGCTCCAGGTCCAGGCCCGCCGGCAGCGTGCCGAAGGACGCGCCGTGATCGCCGCCCAGCCGGGAGGCGCAGAAGGCGTCGGCCACCTCCGGCGGGGCGTACCGCACCAGCAGGGAGCCCTGGAGGACCAGCGCGAGCCGCTCCGCCAGGCGCCGGGCACGCCCCTCGACACCGTCCAGGTCCGCGAGTTCGGTGAACAGGTCCTTCACCGCCCGGTCCAGGCGGTGGTCCGAGCCGTGCGCCCGGCCGATCTCGATGAGGCAGGCGTCCAGTGCGCCCGGCTCCCGCCGCAGCGCCCGCAGCACGTCCAGCGCCTGTACGTTCCCCGCGCCCTCCCAGACGGAATTCAGCGGCGACTCCCGCACCAGCCGGGGCAGCCCGGACTCCTCCACGTACCCGTTGCCGCCCAGGCACTCGGCGGCCTCCACGGCCACCGGGGCGCACCGCTTGGTGATCCAGTACTTCGCCGCCGGCACCGCGAGCCGCAGGAAGGCCCGCTCCTGCTCGCCACCGTCGTCCCAGGCCGCGGCCAGCCGCAGCGCGAGCGCGGTGGCCGCCTCCGACTCCAGTGCCAGATCGGCGAGGACGTTGCGCATCAGCGGCTTGTCGACCAGCTTCCCGCCGAACGCCTCCCGGTGCGCGCAGTGGTGCACGGCCTGCGCCACCGCCTGCCGCATCAGGCCCGCCGAGCCGAGCGCGCAGTCCAGCCGGGTCGCGGCGACCATCCCGATGATCGTGCGCACCCCGCGCCCCTCCTCGCCGACCCGGCGCGCCCAGGTGCCGTCGAACTCGACCTCCGCTGAGGCGTTCGAGCGGTTGCCCAGCTTGTCCTTCAGCCGCTGGAGCCGGAAGACGTTGCGGGTGCCGTCGGGCAGGACCCGCGGGACCAGGAAGCAGGTGAGCCCGCCGGGGGCCTGCGCGAGCACCAGGAACGCGTCCGACATCGGCGCCGAGCAGAACCACTTGTGCCCCGTCAGCACGTACGCGCCGTCCTCCGCGAGGGGGCGCGCCGCGGTGGTGTTCGCGCGGACGTCGCTGCCGCCCTGCTTCTCGGTCATCGCCATGCCGAACACGGCGCCGGGCTTCTGTCCGGCCGGCCGCAGTTCCCGGTCGTAGATCGTGGACACCAGCCGGGGCTCCCACTCGGCGGCCAGCTCCGGGTCGGCGCGCAGGGCGGGCACGGCCGCGTGCGTCATCGACAGCGGGCAGCAGGTGCCCGCCTCGACCTGCGTCCAGACCAGGAACCCGGCCGCCCGGCGCACGTGCCCCGACGGGCGCGCCCAGGCGCCGGTCAGCCCGGCCGAGACGCCCTTGCCGAGCAGCCGGTGCCAGGCGGGGTGGAAGTCGACCTCGTCGATCCGGTGGCCGTACCGGTCGTGGCTGCGCAGCCGGGGCGGATGCTCGTTCGCCTGCGCCGCCCACTCGTGGAGCTGCTCAGAACCGGCGGCCCGGCCGAGCGCGGACAGCTCGGCGCGCACCTCGTCCAGGACGTCGGCGCCGGTGTACCGGTCGACGGCCTCGACGAGGGCCCGGTCGGCGGTGAAGACGTCGTAGCCGGCGAGCGGCGGCGGCTGGTTCGTCACGGTGTGGGTGGAGGTGCCTGCCATGGTTGCGAACCTACCCGGGACGGCGGCGGTGATGGCTCCGGAGTGGCGCAGCGCCGGAAATCGACGCGTCCGCCGACGTGTCCGCCGACGCGTCCCCCGGTGATCGCCCCCGGAGGGTGAGGGCGGGCCGGTGCGGCGGCTACCGTTAGGACGTGCAGCCAGCAAGTGAAACCCCCGAGCGGCCGGCCGGCCGGCTCCACCGTGCCAGAGCCCTCTACCGGAACGTCTCCAAGCGCCGGACCGCCTGGCTGTTGCTCAAGGACACCGTCAACTCCTGCATGGAGTACCGCATCCTGGGCCTGGCGGCCGAGGCGGCGTTCTTCACGCTGCTGTCCGTGCCGCCGCTGCTGCTGAGCCTGATCGGGCTCCTCGGCTACGTCGACGACTGGACCGGCGCCGACACCATCCACAGCCTGGAGACCAACCTCCTGGAGGCCTCCCGCACGGTGCTGTCCGACAAGGGCGTCAAGGACATCGCCGAGCCGATCCTGCACGACGTGATGAAGGGCGGCCGGCCCGACGTCATCTCCATCGGCTTCCTGTTCGCCCTGTGGTCCGGTTCCCGCGCGGTGAACGTCTTCATCGACACCATCACCGTCATGTACGGCCTCGACGGTGTCCGGGGCATCGTCAAGACCCGGATCATGGCGTTCCTGCTGTTCATCGTGGGGCTGCTGATCGGCTCGGTGGCGCTGCCGCTGATGGTGGCCGGGCCGGACGCGGTGGTGCGGATCCTGCCCTGGTCGGAGACGGTCGTCCAGGTCCTGTACTGGCCGGTCGTGATCGTCCTGTCCATCGTCTTCCTGACGACGCTGTACCACGTGTCCGTGCCGGTCCGCTCCCCGTGGATCGAGGACGTGCCCGGCGCGCTGGTCGCCCTCGCCATGTGGGTCCTCGGCAGCTTCCTGCTGCGCATCTACCTCACCAGCACCATCGAGGGCGCCACCATCTACGGTTCCCTCGCCGCCGCCGTCGCCGTCCTGCTGTGGATCGGTGTGTCCGCGTTCGCCGTGCTCGTCGGCGCGGCCGTCAACGCGGCCATCGACCGGGTCTGGCCGGCCGCGGCCACGGCCGCCGCGCGCGAGGCCAACGAGCGGGTGCGGCACGCGCAGGTCGCCGAGTACGTCGCCCGCGCCGCGGCGGTCCGGGACACCGACCCCGACGACCCCGACATGCCCTCCGAGTTCCCCGAGCGCTGGTCCCGCTTCCTGCCCCCGGAGGACGTGACGGCCCGCCTGCGCACCCACGCGAAGAACCCGCACCACGCGCACAAGGGGAACGGGCGCGCGGGGGGCACCGGACGCGCCGGGAACGAGGACGGGAACGGGGACGCGGCGCATCCGCTGCGGTGACCGTCGGCCCGCCCGCACGGACCCTGCGGTGGGCCGGCGGGGTCCTGCCCTCCGCAGAAGGCCCCGCGGCCGTCGGCGGCGGCGTACGCTGACCGTCGTGTACATGGAGCGGGCGTCCAGGCTGGCCGGTGCGGTCGTGTGGACGAACTGCCCGGCCGGCGGCGGTGTCCGGCCCGTGCTGCCCGACGGGTGCATGGATCTGCTGTGGAGCGAGGGGCGGCTGCTGGTGGCCGGCCCCGACACCCGCCCCTACCTCCCCGAGGCCCCGGCGCGTTCCTGGGCGGGCGTCCGCTTCTTCCCCGGCACCGCGCCCGCCCTGCTCGGCGTCCCGGCGCACGAACTGCGCGACCTCCGCGTGGAGCTGGCGGACCTCTGGCCCGCCGTGAGCGTCCGCCGGCTGCGCGACGGACTCGCGGCGGCCCCCGACCCGGCGCGCGCACTGGAGGACATCGCCCTCGGCCGGGCGGCGGAGGCCGGTGCCCCGGACCCGCTGCCGCGCCGGGTGGTGGAGTGCCTGGACGCGGGCCGCACGGTGGCCGCCACGGCCGCCGTACTGGGCCTCGGCGAACGCCGGTTGCACCGCCTCTGCCTGACCGCCTTCGGGTACGGCCCGAAGACCCTGGCCCGCGTCCTGCGCCTCCAGCGGGCGCTGGCCCTGGCCCGTTCCGGGACGCCGTACGCGGAGACGGCGGTCCGCGCGGGCTACGCGGACCAGCCCCATCTGGCGCGGGAGGTGCGGCGGCTGGCGGGGATGCCGCTCGGGGCCCTACTCGCCGGGCGCGGGTAGCGGGGCGAACAGGTCGACCGCGTTGCCGTCGGGGTCGTGCACGGTGGCGTACCGCTGCCCCCAGAAGGCGTCCCACGGCTTGAGTTCCCCGTGGTGCCCGGCGGCCACCAGCTCCTCGTAGCGGGCGTCGACCTCGGCGGGGGAGTCGCAGCGGAAGGCGAGCGCGACCCGCCCTCCCCCGGCGGGCGGCCGCCAGCCGGGGTGGAAGGAGCGGATGGTCTCCTCGGTGTCCAGGGCGAGCACCAGCCCGCCGGGCAGTTCGGCCTCGACATGGGGCTGGTCCTCGGCCCCGTCGGGGAAGACCAGTCCGAGGCGGCGGTAGAAGGCGAGGGAGGCGGCCAGGTCGGAGGCGACCAGGCCGATCACGGCGAATCGTACGGTCATGCGGCCACCGTAGGCGGCGGCCGGTCAGCCGGTCTTGAAGGAATCGGACACCGGCGGGGCGTGCCGAGGCGTTCGCAGTCCGTCGCCGTGCACGGGGACGACGGCGACGGAGCCCTCCGGGCGACCCTAGAGTCCCGTGGCATGTCTCCTCGTCTCCTGCTCTACACCCGCACTGCCGACTACCGCCACGACTCCCTCCCGGACGCGGTCGCCGCCGTCCGGGCGCTGGGCGGGTTCGCCTGCGAGCACACCGAGGACCCCGCGGACCTCGAACGCCCGCTGGAGTCGTTCGCGGCCGTGGTCTTCCTCTCCACCAGCGGTGACGTGCTGACCCCGGCCGGGCGCGAGCGGCTGGAGCGGTACGTCCGGTCGGGCGGCGGCTTCGCCGGGGTGCACGCGGCGGCCTGCACCGAGTACGGCTGGCCGTACTACGGCGAACTCCTCGGCGCCCGCTTCACCCGGCACCCCGCCCACCAGCCGGGCCGGGTCCTCGTCGCCGACCCCGCCCACCCCGCGACCCGGCGGCTGCCGTCCGTCTGGGAGTTCACCGACGAGTGGTACGACTTCGACCGCGTCCCGGGCGGCGGGGCACGCGTGCTGCTGCGCGCCGACGAGACGTCGTACGACGGCGGCGGGATGGGCGCGGACCACCCGCTGGCCTGGTGCTACGAGCGGGGTCCTGGAGGCGGACGCGTGTTCTACACGGCCCTCGGCCACGCCGCCGGCGCCTACCGCGACCCGGTCTTCCTGGCCCACCTGAACGGCGGCCTCACCTGGGCCGCAGCGGCCGCCCAGTGACGTTTCTGCGGTGAACCGGTTGCGCCGTTGGAGTGAGTAAAGCTCGCGTAGGAGGAAGGTCACGTGACTATCTAGGGATGCTCTTGTCTTGGCAAAGGGCGTCGAGACGCGGCGGCCCCCCTTCCGCCCCGCGTCACCCACCCACAGGAGGAGCCGGACCTTGACTTACGGAAACAAGCTGCGCGAGCGCATCGCCGGTCCCGGAACCACACCGCTGATCGGCGTGTACGACATGTACTCGGCGTCGATCGCGGCCAAGCACTACGACGGGATGTTCGTATCGGGCTTCGGCTTCGCGGCCTCGTACTACGGACTGCCGGACATCGGATTCATCGCCTGGCCCGACATGGTGGCCTTCGTCCAGCGGCTGCGCGGAGCCTTCCCCCACCACCACCTGCTGGTCGACATCGACGACGGGTACGTCGACCCCGAGGTCGCCTGTCACGTCGTCGAGGGGCTGGAGCGCATCGGTGCCTCCGGGGTGATCCTGGAGGACCAGAAGCGGCCCCGCCGCTGCGGCCACGCCGACGGCAAGCAGGTCCTGCCCCTGGAGGAGTACCTGGAGAAGCTGCACAAGGTCCTGGAGACCCGCAAGGACCTGGTCGTCGTCGCCCGTACGGACGCCACCGACGAGCACGACATCCTGCACCGCGCCGAACGGCTGGCGGCCACCGACGCCGACGTGGTGCTGGTCGACGGGGTGCGCAGCGTCGAGTGGATCAAGCGGATCCGTGAGGTCGTCGGGGGCAAGCCTCTGCTGTTCAACCAGATCGCGGGCGGCAAGTCGCCCCGGCTGTCCCTCGGCGAGCTGTCCGACCTCGGCGTGGACGTCGCCATCTACAGCACCCCGTGCCTGTTCGCCGCGCACGAGGCGGTGGACTCCGCGCTCGCCGGCCTGAAGGCGGCCGACGGCCGGCTGCCGGAGGTGGATCCGGCGAGCGGCGTCGGCGTGCAGGCCTCCACCAGCCTGCTGGAGCGCAACATCGCCCGTGAGCGGCTCACCCCCGAGGGCGTGGGCGTGTGAGCGGTGCCGTACCGCGGCTCGGCATGGCCACGGCGGTGGCCGCCGCGCTCCTCGGGGCCGGTGCCGTGCCCGCGGTCGCGTCCGGGGGCCTGATCACCGTGATCGACAACTCCCACGCCGACTCCTGGCTGGAGGTCGACCGCGCGGCCAACGTCCAGACCGGCAGCGGTACCGCCGGCAGCGACCACGACGGCAGCGCCGTGGACGTGGTCGAGGCCCTCGTCGGGGCCGACCGCGGCGAGCGGGACTGACGGCCCATCGGACAGCGCGACGGCCGGGCGCCCCCTGCGGGAGGTGCCCGGCCGTCGTGCTCAGTCCTCCCCGAGGCCGGGCCGGCCGTTCTCGTCGAGCTCGACGTCCTCCTTCGGCTCGTGCTCGCCGGCGGGCGAGGCCACGATGGCGCGCCGCTGTCCCGGAGCGAGGGTGCGGCAGCCGGCGTGGGCGGTGCCGTAGGCGGTGACCAGGGCGACCGCGGCCACAAAGAGGGCCGCGGCGATACGCGTGGAGTGCTTCATGCCCGGCGAACGAGCCCGACCGGGCCCGGGTCACCTCCCGCGCCCGCACCCAGCGCCGGCATCACGCGTCCGGCCGGTCCCGCGGGTCACGGGAGGCACGCGGCGGGGCCCTTCCCGGGCGGGGCCGCGCTCGCGCGCCGTACCGGCCGTGTCGACAGCTCCGTCCGGGTCCCCCTCCGGGCGGTCGCCGCGCATCCTCGGCACCAGCAGCCGCAGCGCCATCGCCGCCGTCTCCGCCTGCGGCAGGCGCACGGTCGTCAGCGCCGGGGCGGCCCAGCGCGCCTCCGGCAGATCACCGCTGTACCCGGACGGCCCACGCCGGGGATCCGTGCACCGGAATACGTCCCGCCGCTGTGGTGCTCTTGGTGGGACGAGGCACGCGCGCGTGGCGAAGGGCTGGTGGGCGATGACAGCAGACCAGACGGGCCCCGTGGTCAGAACGCCCCACGGGGCCGTACGCGGCCGGTACGAGCGGGGGATCGCGGTCTTCCGGGGCGTCCCGTACGCCGCCCCGCCCTTCGGCGCCCTCCGGTTCCGCCCGCCCCGGCCGCCCGAGCCCTGGGACGGGGTCCGGGACGCCGGCGCGTTCGGGCCGACCGCGCCGAAGCCGGCGTACTCGGACGCGTTCGCCCAGTACCTGTCCGACCCCGTGATCCCCGGCGACGACTGCCTGAACCTGAACGTCTGGACCCCCGAGCCGGGGCCCGGCGCCCGGCTCCCGGTCCTGCTCTGGCTGCACGGCGGCGCGCTGACCCGGGGTTCCTCGGCGGTCCCGGTGTACGACGGCCGCACCTTCGCGCGCGACGGGGTCGTCTGCGTCTCGGTCAACTACCGGCTGGGGGTGGAGGGCTACGGCCTGTTCCCCGACGCGCCCCCGAACCCCGGCCTGCGCGACCAGCTCGCCGCGCTGCGCTGGGTGCACGAGTCGATCGAGGCCTTCGGCGGCGACCCGGGCCGGATCACCCTGTGCGGCCAGTCGGCCGGTGCCATCAGCGCCGGCGTCCTCCTCGCCGCGCCCCAGGCGCGGGGCCTGGTCCGGCGGGCGGTCCTGCAGAGCGGCGCGCCCGAGGCCGTCGACCGCGACAAGGTACGGCGCATGGTGCGCCGGATGGCCGGCCGGCTGAAGATCCCCGCCACCGCCGAGGCGTTCGCCGCGGTCGACCGCGCCCTGCTGCTGCGCACACAGGCCGAGGTCGGCCGGCTCAGCAGCCCGGTGCTGGGCGGGCCCGCGTTCGGCATGGTCGTGGACGGCGACCTGGTCCCCCGCGACCCGCTGAAGGCACTGACCGAAGGCTCCGCCGCCGGGGACGCCGAGCTGCTCATGGGGTGGACCCGGGACGAGTACCGGCTGTGGCTGGTCCCGGGTGGACTGCTGGAGCGCGTCGACCGGCTCGGCGCGGTCGCCCTGGCCGGTGCGATGGCCCGCTGCCACGCCGGGCACGACGTGCCGCGCGGCTACCGGACGCTGCACCCGGACGCCGGGACCGCCGAGGTAGTCGGCCAGATGGTCACCGACCACCTGCTGCGGGTGCCGCTGTACCGGCTCGCCGACGCCCGCCCGGGCGCCAGTCACCTCTACGAGTTCGCGTGGCCCTCCCTGCTGCCCGGCCTCGGTGCCTGCCACGCCCTGGAGCTGGGGTTCGTCTTCGACAGCGGGGACGTGCCCGAGTCGCGGAAACTGGCCGGCGAGGGCGCCCCGCAGGAGCTGGCCGACGCGATGCACACCGCCTGGGTGCGGTTCGCGACGAGCGGGGACCCCGGCTGGGCGGCCTGGGACGCGACCCATCCGGTGCGGGTCTTCGGCGAGGGGGAGCCGTACACCGCGCAGGGTCCGCGGGACGCGGAGATCGGCCTCTGGCCGACCGCCCGCGCCGTCCCGGAGCCCGGCCCCGCGTCCGGGGCGCGGGCGCCGGGGGCCGAGCTGACGGCGGCGGTACGGCGTCTGCGGCGCTCGGTGGTGGTCCGGCACCGCTGACGACCGGCCCACGAGACGTGTGGTCCTCCGGCAACGGACCCCGGCACCGGCGGACCGGCCCGGGGAGCCGTCTTCGCGCGGGCGTCGGCCGCGTCGGGGTCCGGCTCGCGGAACCCCGGCCCCGGGTGCCCGTGCCCCTGGACGCACCCCGTCCGGCGCCG
>NZ_JBEYRP010000001.1:0-140940 GCF_040704085.1 Streptomyces sp. NPDC047841 | reverse complement strand
TCCGGCGATCCCCGTGACGGCCTCCGGTCCGACCCGGCACCATCCTCCGATCAGCCAGAGCCGTCTTCGCGCGGGCGTCGGCCGCGTCGGGGTCCGTCTCGCGGAACCCCGGCCCCGGGTGCCCGCGCCCACGGACGCACCCCGTCCGGCGCCGGAGCCCGGGTCGGGCGCGCTACGCGGCGAGCGCTCCGGCGATCCCCGTGACGGCCTCCGGTCCGACCCGGCAGCACCCTCCGATCAGCCGTGCGCCCGCCTCCCGCCACGCCTCGACCTGCCCGGCGCCGAACGTGGTGCGCCCGCGCCAGGCCCGGGCCCGCGCGTCCCAGGCCTCCCCGCTGTTGGGGTACACCACGACCGGCTTGCCGGTGACGCGCGCCGCGATCTCCACCGCGCCCCGCACGTCCTGCGGCGCACAGCAGTTGACGCCGACCGCGATCACCTCGTCGGCGTCGGCGGCGAGCCCGAACGCCTCCTCCAGGGGCTGCCCGGCCCGCGTCCGCAGCCCCTCGACGGTGTACGACAGCCAGGCCGGCACCCCGAGCCCGCGCACCGCCCGCAGCAGCGCGGCGGCCTCGTCGGCGTCCGGCACGGTCTCCAGCGCCAGCACGTCCGGCGCGGCGGCGGCCAGCACCTCCATCCGGGGCCGGTGGAACCGCTCCAGCTCGTCCACGCCCAGCCCGTACCGGCCCCGGTACTCGGAGCCGTCCGCGAGCATCGCCCCGTACGGCCCGACCGAGGCGGCCACCCACAGCGGGCGCGCGACACCCGCTCCATGGGCCTTCCGGGCCGCCTCCCGGGCCAGTTCCACGCTCAGCCCGAGCAGCCGCGCGGCCTCGTCCCGGCCGATGCCCCGCTTGCGGAAGCCCTCGAAGGTGGCCTGGTAGCTGGAGGTGATCGCCACGCTCGCGCCCGCGAGGTAGTAGGCGAGGTGGGCCTCGGTGACCGCCTCCGGCCGCTCGGCGAGTAGCCGTGCCGACCACAGCTCGTCGCTCAGGTCGTGCCCGGCCGACTCCAGCTGGTTGGACATGCCGCCGTCGAGCACGACGGCCCCGGCGGCGAGGGCGTCGGCGAGGAGGGGGGAGGGGCGGCTGGGGGAGGTGTGGCTGGTCATGTCACGACGCTAGCCGAAGGAACGGAGAAAGGGCTTTCCGCCCGGTCGCGCGGGTGAGGTAAGGGTGGATGAGCCCCCGGGACGCCCCGACCGGAACCGGGGTGCCCCGGGTCCCGTGAGGAAGGACAGTCACCCGTGATCGAACTGCCCGCCGACGACCGTGAGTCGAGCCCGTACACCGGTTACACCCGCGCCCACTGGGAGGCCGCCGCCGACGCCCTGCTCGCCGCCGTCGAGCCGTACGCCACCCCCGACCGCGCCCTCTACCACCTGCCCGGCGACCACGTGGGCCACGCCGGCCGCCTCTCCGACGGCCTCGAAGGGTACGCGCGCACCCTGCTGCTGGCCGCGTTCCGCCGTGACGAGACCGCGCTCGGCCGGTACGCCGACGGTCTCGCGGCCGGGCCCGGCGGGGTCTGGCCCCGGATCACGGACCGCGGCCAGCCGCTGGTCGAGGCCGCCTCGATCGCGCTCGCCCTGCGGCTCACCCGGCCCCTGCTGTGGGACCGCCTGGACGACGCCGTCCGCGAGCGGACCGCCGCCTGGCTGGCGGACGCGCTCACCGCCGAACCCTGGCCGTGCAACTGGGAGTTGTTCCCGGTCACCGTCGGCGGCTTCCTCGCCGAGACCGGCCACCGGGAGGAGGCGGCGCGCACGGCGATCGACCGGGGGCTGGAACGGGTCGAGGGCTGGTACGTCGGCGACGGCTGGTACACGGACGGCGACGGCCGGAAGTTCGACTACTACAACGGCTGGGCCCTGCACCTGTACACGGTCCTGCACGCCTGGCTGGCGGACGACGGCGACCTGCTCGCCCGCTACGGCCGGCGGCTGTCCCGCCACCTCGCCGACCACGCCCGCCTGTTCGGCGCCGACGGAGCCCCCGTGCACCAGGGCCGCTCCCTCACCTACCGCTTCGCGACGACGGCCCCGCTCTGGCTCGGCGCCCTGACCGGACACACCCCGCTGCCCCCGGGCGAGACCCGGCGGCTGGCCTCCGGAGCGCTGCGGTACTTCCTCGACGGCGGCGCGGTCGACGAGCGGGGCCTGCTGCCGCTCGGCTGGCTCGGCCCCGACGCGTCCGTCGCGCAGACCTACTCGGGCCCCGCCTCGCCGTACTGGGCGAGCAAGGGCTTCCTCGGCCTGCTGCTGCCGCCCGGGCACGAGGTGTGGACGGCACGCGAGGAACCCGGACCGGCCGACCGCGCCGACGCGGCACACCCCGTGCCCGCCCCCAACTGGCTGCTCCAGACGACCCGTTCGGACGGCGTGGTCCGGCTGCACAACCACGGCAGCGAGGACGTCCGCTACGACCCCTACTACACCCGGCTCGCCTACTCGACCGCCACCGCGCCCGTGCCGTCGTACGACAACAGCGTGATCGTCGACGGCGATCCGGGCCGCACGGGGATCGAGCCGCTCGGCACCGGCGCGGGGTGGATCGCCTCCCGGCACACCGTGCGCGCCGGGATCACCGTCACCACTGTGGTGGCGGTCCGGGGAGCGATGGAGGTGCGGGCCCATCTGGTGGCGGGCGCGCCGTCCGGCACGCCGGTACGGGTGACGGGCTGGCCGGGCGGGACGGGCCTGCGCGCCGAGCTGACCCCGGTCACCGGCCTGTCTGCGGAGCTGACCGGGGTGACCGGGGAGGGCCCGGCCACGCTCTTCGTGGCGCTCGCCCGGCTCACCGGGGAGCCGGACCCGCTGCCGCCCGCGGAGCTGGTGTCCGTGCGGACGGACGGCGACGAGCACGGCCACGAGGTGCGGGTGGGCTGGTCCGGGGGACCGGCCGTCGCCTTCCGGTTCACGGTGGTGGAGGAGGCGTCCGCCGGTCCGTCCTGGTCGGTGGCGCCGCGGTGAGGCGGCGGTGAGGCGGCGGGGGCGGTGCCGGTCGTTTCGGCGGGCGCCGAAGCGACCGGGGTACAGCATGGCGGTATGACCGCCGAGCCCGCTCCCGTCCCCTCCTTCGCCGCACTCCACCACCGTCCGGGCGAGCCGCTGCTGCTGCCCAACGCCTGGGACCACGCCACGGCCGCCGCCCTCGCCGCCCGGGGGTTCCCGGCGATCGGCACGACCAGCCTGGCGGTCGCGGCGGCCGTGGGGCGGCCCGACGGGGAGGGCGCGACGCGCGAGCACACCGTGCGTCTCGCCCTGACCCTCGGCTCCGGGCCGTACCTCCTGTCGGTGGACGCCGAGGACGGCTTCAGCGACGACCCGGACGAGGTGGCCGGGCTCGCCCGCGAGTTGTGGGCCGCCGGTGCCGTCGGCGTCAACCTGGAGGACGGCCTGGGCCCGGCGGACCGGCACGCCGCGAAGATCGCCGCCGTCAAGGCGGCCGTGCCGGACCTGTTCGTCAACGCCCGCACCGACACCCACTGGTCGGGCGACGGCGACGAGCGGGAGACCCTGCGCCGGCTCGACGCGTACCAGGAAGCGGGCGCCGACGGGGTGTTCGTGCCCGGCGTCACCGACCCGGAACGCATCGCCGCCCTCGTCCGGCGCACCGCCGTCCCCCTCAACGTCCTCTACTCGCCCACCGGGCCCCCGCTCGGCCACCTCGCCGCACTGGGCGTGCGCCGCGTCAGCCTCGGCTCGCTGCTGTACCGGCGGGCGCTGGGCGCGGCCCTGGACGCGGTGACCGACATCGCGGCTCCTACGCCGATGTCCGCGCGCTGGAGAGCGGCATCGGGGCGAGCGGGCCGGCGAGTGGCCCGTGACGGCGTGGGACGGCGTGTCAGCGGCCGTCGTCCTGTTCCCGGGGCCAGTGGACGAGGGTGAGGTGCAGGGCGTCGACGGCCTTGTCCCAGGAGGCCCGTACGTCCCGGTCGGCGCCGAAGCCGCCCGCGCCCTCCAGGAGGCAGTAGCCGTGGAAGGTGCTGCGCAGCAGGCGCACGGCGTCCGTCAGATCCGGTTCCGCCAGGCCGTAGGCGCGCAGCATGCCGTAGGTGATCTGCGCGGTGCGGCGCAGCGCGGGGGAGTCGGCGACGAGGGTCTGGTCCATGCGGATCTGCGTCGCCGCGTACCGGCCCGGGTGCTCCAGGGCGTAGTCCCGGTAGGCGCCGGCGAAGGCCCGCAGCGCCTCCTTGCCCGACCGGCCGGCCACCGCTGCCGCGATCCGGTCGATCAGTTCGCCGCCCGCGTACAGGGCGAGCCGGGTGCGCAGGTCCTGGAGATTGCGGACGTGCGAGTACAGGCTCGCGTCCTTGACGCCGAAGCGGCGCGCCAGCGCCGAGATGCTGACGTGGTCGAAGCCGGCCTCGTCCGCCAGCTCCGCCGCCGCCACCACCAGCCGCTCGACGGTCACTCCCACCCGGGCCACCGCCCACCTCCCTTGGGAACCTAGGTAGCAGCCTAGAGTTCCTAGGTGGCGAGGTGTCAACAGCGGGTGCCCCGGGCCCGCACCAGCGCCACGTCCTCCGCGCGCAGCCGCAGCGCGTGCCGGGCGGTGTCCGTGCCGCGCGCGGGGTCGGGGTCCCACAGCCAGACGGTGTCCCCGCTCGCCTGGAAGGACAGCACCGGGTGCCGGACGGGCACCGGGCCGTTGACGACCGGCACCTTGGCGTCGAGCGGCCTGACGCAGACCAGTTCGCCGCGCAGCCCGAAGTACGCGGGCGGACGCCGGCCGGCCCGTACCGCGTCCATCGTCCGGCCGGCGGCCTCGCCCACGCCGTTGAGCGCGCCGACCGCCACCGTGAGCACCGCGACCACCAGCATCAGCGGCAGCACCCACGGCACCAGTCCGGTGGCACCGGTCTGGAGGTGGAAGTGCCGGGCCCAGCCGCCCAGCGCCAGCAGCACCAGGCCGCAGCCCACCGCCGTGGCCAGCGGCCGGAACGCCACCGCGTACTGCCAGTAGAAGGCCACGTGCACCGAGTCCACGGGGATGCCGAAGAAATCCTCCAGATACATGGCGTGCAGGAAGGACCCGGCCCACGGCATCACGAACGGCACGGGTGCGGCGAGCACGGGCAGGAACCACTGCATGTTGCGGCTGAACCAGGACGCGCTCAGCGCGTACCACAGGCCGAACACCGTGAACGCGATGAGCGCGACCACGGCGAACGCGGCGAGCTGGCGGCGGACGCCGATGTCGCCGGAGTCCGCCCACAGGAAGCCCAGGAAGGCGGGGCCGCCGGTGAGGACGGCCCCGCAGCCCAGCGCCACGAGCCACGGCCGGGGTTCGTTGGAGGTCACCCACCGGCCCACCGGCAGGCACAGGGCCGCCGGTACCAGCAGGGCCGGGAACCGCCAGGGCGTCGCGTAGGCGCCCACGACGATCCCGGCGGCGAGGCACGCCAACGCGACCAGACAGCCCAGCGCGATCGTGAGCGACGTGCGCCGTGGGCCGGCCCGGCCGTCGCGCGGGGCCGGCCCGATCGACCTGCGCAGGTCGTGCGCCTCGGGGTCGAACGGCGCCCCGCCGAGGGTGCGGCCCGCCAGCTCGGCCTGTGCCTGGTCCCGCTGCTCCTGCGTGTGCGGGCCGCGCAGGTGCAGGGTGCGCCCGACGTCCCAGCCGCCGACGGCGATCCAGTGCTCGGCGAGCCACCGCAGGACCGGCCCGGCGTCGTCCGGCACCTTGTGGTGGACGTGGTACGTCGTCACCGGTTCGGCGGCGCCCGGACGGACCAGGGTGGCCTCGCGCACCCACACGTCGAGCTGGCGCCGGGACGCCAGCCGGGTCAGCCGTTCGACCGCCGTGGACCGGGCGGTGAGGCGGGAACCCCGGAGCGGGACGTCGACGACCAGGGCGGCGTAACCGTCGTCCGCGCCGACCGCGTCGGTGTCCCGGGCCGGGCGCACCCGCCAGCCCTCCTGGGCGGAGAACACCTCGGCCGCCAGCTCGCGTTCGTCCGGCTCGTCGCGTACCTCCACCACCAGGCGGACTCGGCGGTTGTAGGGCTGGGCTGCCACGCGCGTACTGTACTCAGCCGATCGGCGCGGAGAAGACGAACGAGAACTCCGCCGGCTCGGCCCGCAGGTGGTACCGGGGCAGCGGACCCGGACCGCAGGACTGGGAACCGATGCCGTGCTGGCCGTGGTCGAGGTTGACCCACACCCCCGCGGCGGAGCCGGTGCCGGGCACGAGGTCGGTGCGGTGGGCCGCCGCGTCCAGCCGCTCGGTGGTCCAGCGGCGTGCGGTGAACCAGTACGCCGGGTCGCCCTCGACGCGCAGACCGCCCAGCTCCGCCCAGCGGACGTCGATCCGGGCGCCGTTCTCCTGGGGGCGGACGTACGGCGTCTGCAGCTCGTCCACGGTCGACTGCCAGCGGGCGATCCGGGCCGCCGTGCGCGTGTCCGGGTACGCCTCGCCGGGCCCGCCGCCGTACCAGCGCACCAGGTCGGCCGTGGCCAGCCGGAAGCGGATGCCGAGACGGGGCAGCGGGACGGTCCAGTCGCCGTCCGGGACGGTGGTCACGGTCAGCCGCAGCCGGTCCCCGTCCGACGTCCAGCGGTACACCGTCGACAGGCCCAGCTCCCGGGCGGCCGGCGCCACCCGGGTGCGGACCGTCAGGGCGTCCTCGCCGGCCTCCACCGCGTCCAGGCGGTGCCGCATCCGGTGCAGGCCGAGCCTGCGCCACAGCGGGCCGTAGCGCGGGTCGCCCTGCCAGGCGGCACCGTCGTCGTTGTCGGTGGTGGCCCGCCACACGTCCAGGCGCAGCTCCGTGACCGGCACCGTGCCGATCGTCCGCAGCGCCCCGGTGCGGGCGTCGAACACGGCCGGGCCGAGGGTGATCACCCCGTCACCCGGGGCCGGGCGCGCGGTCGCGGCGACGTACGGCGTCCGGCGCGCCGACACCGGCAGCTGGCCCCAGGCGACGACATGGTCCCGCGGCGCCCACGCGGTGCCGGAGGCGAGCACCGCCCGGACGGTCCAGTACGCCTCGCCCGCCGGGGCACCGGGGGGTACGGCGGGCAGCTTCACCTCGGCGGACTCGCCGGGCGCCAGCGCGGGCACCGGCAGCCTGCCCGAGTCCACCGTCTCGCCCTCGACCTCGTACGACCACGAGAAGGCCAGCGCCGACAGGTCCGCGAAGTCGTACTTGTTGGTGACACGGACCGTGCCGGCCGTGCCGTCGCCCGTGACGGCGACCGGTTCGATCACCTTCTTGTACTCGACGAGGCCGGGGGAGGGCCGCCGGTCCGGGAACAGCAGGCCGTCGCAGACGAAGTTGCCGTCGTGCAGCTCCTCGCCGAAGTCGCCGCCGTAGGCGTAGCCCAGCCCGGGATGGGCGATGCCGTGGTCGATCCACTCCCACACGAAGCCGCCCTGGAGCCGCTCGTGGGCCTCGAACAGCCGCTGGTAGTCGGCGAGTCCACCGGGGCCGTTGCCCATGGCGTGCGCGTACTCGCAGAGGATGAACGGCAGTGCGCGGCGCTTGAGCGGACCGCCGTCCAGGCGCCGGCCGATCCGCTCCACCTCGGCGTGGCTCGCGTACATCCGCGAATAGACGTCCGTGTCACGGCAGGTGCGGTCGCCCTCGTAGTGCACGAGCCGGGAGGCGTCCCGGGCGTGGATCCACTCGGCCGTCGCGGTCAGGCCCCGGCCGGTGCCGGCCTCGTTGCCGAGCGACCAGATGACGACCGAGGGGTGGTTCTTGTCCCGTTCGACCATGCGGGCCGCCCGGTCCAGCAGGGCGGGGGTCCAGCGGTCGTCGTCGACGGGGTTGTCCCGCCAGCCCTGCTCGGTGAAGCCGTGCGTCTCCAGGTCGCACTCGTCGATCACCCACAGGCCGTACTCGTCGCACAGGTCCAGGAAGGCCGGGTGCGGCGGGTAGTGGGAGGTGCGGACGGCGTTGATGTTGTGCCGCTTCATCAGCAGCACGTCCTCGCGCATGGTCGCGAGGTCGAGGGCCCGGCCCCGTTCCGGGTGCCACTCGTGCCGGTTGACGCCCTTGAAGAGCACCGGGCGGCCGTTCACCTTGATCAGGCCGTCCGACAGTTCCACCGTGCGGAAGCCGATGCGCAGCGGCACCCGCTCGCCCTCGGTGGCCAGCACGCCGTCGTACAGCCTCGGCGTCTCCGCCGTCCACGGCTCCACCGGGACGGTCACCGGCTCGCCGGCCGGGATGTCGACACCGAGCTCCGGGACGGTCACCCGGCCCGCCACGTCGGAGTCGACGCGCAGGGTGCCCGTGCCGGACGCGTGGTCGTAGGAGGCGTGCACGAAGAAGTCCCGGACGCCGCCCGCCGGGCGGTGCAGCAGGGTGACGTCCCGGAAGATGCCCGGCAGCCACCACTGGTCCTGGTCCTCCAGGTACGAGCCCGCCGACCACTGGTGGACGCGCACCGCCAGCACGTTGCCCGAGGTCCTCAGGAGCGCTCCGGCCGCGAACTCGTGCGGCAGCCGGGAGCCCTTGAACTCGCCCAGCTCGGTGCCGTTCAGCCAGACCCGGGCGCAGGACTCCACGCCGTCGAAGCGCAGCACGGCGTCGCCGCCGGCCGGCCAGTCGGCGGGCAGGTCGAAGACGCGCAGGTGGTCGCCGGTCGGGTTCTCGGTCGGCACCCGGGGCGGGTCCACCGGGAACGGGTAGAGGTGGTTGGTGTAGGCGGGGGAGCCGTGGCCCTGGAGCACCCAGTGGCCGGGGACCTGGAGCTCCGCCCAGTCACCGGCGTCGTACCCCGGCGCCGCGAAGGAGTCGTCCCGGGCGTCGGCCGTGTCCGACAGCCGGAAGCGCCAGGGTCCGCCGAGCGGGAGGGACGCGGCGTCGGAGGACGCGTACCAGGCGCGCGGCGGCAGCGCCCCGGACCCCGGGGAGACGTCCTCGACGTAGTCGGTGCGGGTGTGGGAAGACATCGGTCTCCTAACTCAGCCCCTGACCAGGAACGGCAGGGGCGGGATCGGGACGGCGGTCGGCGTGAGGATCAGGCGGGGCAGGGGGATGCTCACCCCGGAGCCGTCGGCCGTCGGCCGTCGCCTGTCCGCTGACGTCCAGGCACCTGCCCGACGCCTCGTCCGGCGGGGCCGGAGGTGTGGAGGTGAGACACGTGCATCCCTTCCGTCGTCACGAAGGCGGTGCGGTACGGCTCCTTGCGGGTGCGGTGGTGCGCCTGGCGCCGGCCCGCTGCCCGACGCACTGGAGCGCCCCCTCCAGCGCGAACGTGGCCGCGCCGAGGGACACCGGGTCGGTGGGGATCGGGGAGAGGACGATCTCGGTGGCGGCCAGCGGCCGGCCCAGGGCGTGCCGGGCGACCGCCCGGCGGACCTCCCCGAGCAGCGGTTCGCCCAGCCGGGAGGCCACCCAGCTGCTGAGGACGACCACTTCGGGGTTGAGGAGGTTGATCAGGTCGGAGATGCCGGCGCCGAGGTAACGGGCCGTGTCCCGGACGACCTTGAGCGCGACCGGGTCGTCCTGGGCGACCGCGCGGGCCAGCGCGTCGACGGTGGCCGTCTGGTCCCCGGGGTGCAGCAGCGGTGAGCGCGGGTCGAGTTCGCGCAGGTTCTGCATGATGCCCGGTGCGCCGACGTACGTCTCCACGCAGCCGTGGTTGCCGCAGTGGCACAGCCGGCCGTCCAGCACGAGCGTGGTGTGCCCCCACTCGCCGGCGCTGTTGCTCACCCCGCGGTGCAGGCCGCCGCCGAGGGCCAGACCGGCGCCGACGCCGGTGCCGAGGTTCACCACGACGGCGTCCCCGCGGCCCCGCGCGGCCCCGAACCACAGCTCGGCCACCGCGCAGGCGCGCAGCGGGTTGTCCAGGTACAGAGGGTGGGCGACGCGCTCGGCGAGCAGAGCGAGCAGCGGCACGTCGTGCCAGTCCCAGTTGGGCGCGTACTCGGCGACCCCGGTGTCCCGGTCGACCTGCCCGGGCACGCTCACCCCGACACCGAGCACCCGTGCCGCCTCGACGCCGGCCCGGGCGACGACCGAGCCGACCGCGGCGGCGACGTGCCCGGCGACCTGCTCGGGCCGGCTCTCGCCGGGCCGCATGTCCTCGTCGGCGCGGGCCAGCACGTTCAGCGCCAGGTCGAACAGCTCGACGTGGACGTACGTCTCGGCGATGTCCACGCCGACCAGCGCGCCCCCCGGCGCGTTGACGGCGACCAGCCCCCGGGGGCGGCCCCCGGCCGAGTCCTCGAACCCGACCTCGGTGATCATGCGGAGGTCCAGCAGCTCGCCGACGAGCGTGGCCACCGTGGCGAGGCTCAGCCCGGTGGCCGCGGCCAGCTCCTGACGGGAGGTGGGGGACTCGGCGATGATCTGGCGCAGCACCTCGTAGCGGTTCGCGGTGCGGATGTCACGTGAGGTGCGCTTCACGCGGCTGCCCCTCCCCTCCCGTGCGGGCCGGGGCGGCTCCGGCACCGGCGCGGTCGTCAGGCTAGGGGCGGGGAGGGACGTTCGACAAGGGGTTCGGAAAGGGGCTGGAGGAAGTGCCCCCGGGCCAACGGCCCTCAGTGGTCGAGGAGATCCCGCACGAAGGCGTTGGCGAAGGTGCCCGAAGGGTCCAGGGCGCGGACCAGGTCCCGGAAGTCCGCGAACCGCGTGTACCGCTCGCGCAGCACGGCCGGCGGGGTCCGGAAGACCTTCCCCCAGTGCGGGCGCGGGCCGAACGGCTCCAGCACCTCCTCCAGCCGGCGCACCACCGGCAGCACCGCCGCCTCGTCCTTCACCCAGGTGAAGTGCAGCGCGACCGAGTCCCGTCCGTGGGCCGGGCTCAGCCACTGCGTGTCGGCGGCGATCGTCCGCACCTCGCAGGTCTGCAGCACCCCGGCGACCGTGTCCCGGATGCCGTCGACCGCGTGCAGCGCGTCGAGGGCCGCCGGCCGCGGCAGCAGGTACTCCGACTGGATCTCCTCCCCGCTGCTCGGCGTGAACTCGGCCCGGAAGTGCGGCAACCGCTCGTGCCACGGCCCGGGCACCCCGAGCTGCCGGGTGCAGTTCACCGCGGGCATGCCCGGCACCGGGTGCAGCGGCCCGGTCGCGGGCGCCGCCCACGGGAAGTCCACCGCCGGCCGGTCCGTGCGCCGCTTGACCCACACCTGCCGGAAGCCCGGCCGCCGCCAGTCGGTGAACAGGCTCACGCTGTACCCGGCGGCGGCGACGGCCTCGAAGTCCAGGCCGTCCAGGGGAAGTTCGGTGTAGACCCGCTGCTCCACCCCGTACGCCGGCTCCAGGCCGAGGGTGAGCGCGGTGACGGCACCCAGCGCGCCGAGGGAGGTGACGGCACCGCCGAACCGCGCGTCGTCCCGGCCGATCCGCACGGTCGTGCCGTCCGCGGCGACCATCTCCACCTCGCGGACCGCCGACGCCAGCGGGCCGTTGGTCACACCCGAGCCGTGCGTGCCCGTCGCCACCGAACCGGCCACCGAGATGTGCGGCAGGGAGGCCATGTTGGGCAGGGCGAGACCGTGCGCGTGGACCGTGCGGGCCAGCTCGGCGTAGCGGACCCCGCCCGCCACCCGGACCGTGCGCGCGGCCGTGTCGACGTCGATCGTCTGCGGCAGCCCCGCGGTGGACACCAGGACGCCGTCCGGTCCGGGGTCGGCGATCCGGTTGAAGGAGTGCCCGCTGCCCAGCACCCGCACCCGTGTGTTCCCCGCCACCAGCGCCGCCAGCTCCTCCGGCGTGCGCGGACGGTGCACCTCGCGCGCCGTGTACGTGACGGTGCGTGCCCAGTTGGTGACCGCGCCCGCCCCGGACCCACCGGTCCCCGTGGTCCCCGTGGTCTCCGTCGAGCCCGTAGTCCCCCTCGTCCCCGCGGTCTCAGCCATGCCTGCGTCCTTCCCTGGAGCGTTGCGTCTGCGTTGACCCTCTCATCCGGCGCCGCCTACCGTGGAGGCCGGTTGCTGCCCGAGCGTCACCGAGCCGGAAGGCCCCTTCCTTGCCCGAGCGTCCCCAGGCGCTGTTCGCCATGACGGCCCGGAACGTGCCGCTCGTCTTCCCGCCGGAGCTGCTGGCCCGGCTGCGCGCGTGCGTGGACGTCGACCCCGCCCTGGTGGCAGACGACTTCACCGGGGCCCGGGTGCGGGAGGTGCTGGCCCGCACCGAGATCCTGATCACCGGCTGGGGCTGTCCGCGCCTGGACGCGGCCGTCCTGGACGCCGCGCCGAGGCTGCGCGCCGTGCTGCACGCGGCCGGCTCGGTCAAGGGGTTCACCACGCCCGAGGTGTGGCAGCGGGGCATCGCCGTCTCCTCGGCCGCCGCCGCCAACGCCGTGCCCGTCGCCGAGTACACCCTGGCCGTGATCCTGCTCGCCGGGAAGGACGTCTTCGCCCAGCGCGACCGGCTGCGCGACCGCCGTGCCTTCCCCTACGACGGCATCCTGCCGGGCATCGGCAACCACGGCCGCCGCGTCGGCGTCGTCGGCGCCTCCCGGACCGGCCGCCGCCTGCTCGGGCTGCTCCGCCCGTACGACCTCGCGGTCACGCTCGCCGACCCGTACGTGGACGCGACGGAGGCCGCCCGGCTCGGCGTCCCGCTGCTGCCGCTGGACGAGCTGCTGCGCACCTGCGACATCGTGACGCTGCACGCCCCGCAGACCCCCGGGACCCGCCATCTGATCGGCGCCCGGGAACTCGCCCTCATGCCCACCGGGTCCGTGCTCGTCAACACCGCGCGCGGCTCCCTGGTCGACCACGACGCACTGATCGCGGAGCTGCGCGCCGGACGCCTCAGCGCCGTGCTGGACGTCACCGACCCCGAACCGCTGCCCGCCGGCTCCCCGCTGTACGACCTGCCGAACGCCTTCGTCACCCCGCACCTGGCCGGCTCGCAGGGCAACGAGGTCGCCCGGCTCGGGCGGGCGGTCGTGGAGGAGGCCGAGCGCCTCGCGGCGGGCGACGGGCTGCTGCACGCGGTCGACCCGGCGGAACTGGACCGGACGGCCTGAACGCGCCGACGGCCCGAGCGCGCCGGCCGGGCTGGGCGACGGCACCCTGGCGAATTCCGCGCCAAGGTGGTCGAAAGGGGCGTACCGGTAGGATCGCCGGGACCCCGGCACCGGTGCGCCGGCGGCGGGGGCATACGGTGAGAGGCGTACGCCTGAGCCGGGAGGAGACAGACGGATGGGCAGTCGTACCGCGCTGGTCGAGGATCTGATGGAGCGGTTCCCGGGGGTGCCGCGGGAGGCCGTCTTCAAGGAGGACCTGCTCCGGGGCGGTGTCGCCTTCGACGAATCCGCACTCAGCGACACCGCCAACGAGGCGGCCGGGGACGTCAAACCGAAGTCGTACTTCATCTTCTCCTTCGACCACGGCACCCTGCCGGAGCTGGGCGAGGCCGCGCTGCGCCGGCCCCCGGAGGAGATCATCCTGACGGGCGGCCCGTACGGCCTGAGGCGCACGGTCGTCTCCGTCCGGGTGAACCCCGCCTCGCCGTACCGGGTCGCCGCCGACGAGGAAGGGCTGCTCGGGCTGTACCTGGACGGCAGGCGCATCGCCGACGTCGGGGTGCCGCCGATGCCCGAGTACTACCGGCACACCCTCTCCAACGGGAAGTCCGTGATGGAGGTCGCGCCCACCATCCAGTGGGGCTACCTGATCTACCTGACCGTCTTCCGGGTCTGCCAGTACTTCGGCGCCAAGGAGGAGTGCCAGTACTGCGACATCAACCACAACTGGCGCCAGCACAAGGCCGCCGGCCGGCCCTACACCGGCGTCAAGGACGTCGAGGAGGTCCTGGAGGCGCTGGAGATCATCGACCGGTACGACACCCAGAAGGCGTCGACGGCCTACACCCTCACCGGCGGCGCCATCACGTCGAAGGTGGCGGGCCGGGACGAGGCCGACTTCTACGGCCACTACGCCAAGGCCATCGAGGAGCGCTTCCCGGGCCGCTGGATCGGCAAGGTCGTCGCGCAGGCGCTGCCCAAGGCGGACGTGCAGCGGTTCAAGGACTACGGCGTGCAGATCTACCACCCCAACTTCGAGGTGTGGGACCGCCGGCTGTTCGAGCTGTACTGCCCCGGCAAGGAGCGCTACGTCGGCCGGGACGAGTGGCACCGCCGCATCCTGGACTCCGCCGAGGTGTTCGGCGCGCGCAACGTGATCCCCAACTTCGTGGCGGGCGTGGAGATGGCCGAGCCGTTCGGCTTCACCACCGTCGACGAGGCCATCGCCTCCACCACGGAGGGCCTGCGCTTCTTCATGTCGCACGGCATCACCCCGCGCTTCACCACCTGGTGCCCGGAGCCCACCACCCCGCTCGGCAAGGCCAACCCGCAGGGCGCGCCGCTGGAGTACCACATCCGGCTACTCCAGGCCTACCGGCAGACCATGGACGACTTCGGCCTGTCCTCCCCGCCCGGCTACGGCCCGCCCGGCCCCGGCCGCGCGGTCTTCTCCGTCAGCTCCTTCATGGACAGCCTCCCCGCGGACGACACGCCGGCGCAGGGCACGGAGGGCATGCAGACGGGGGAGGAGCAGGTCCGGGTGTGACCCGGCGAGACACGTCCGTATCCCGGCGGGGTCCGCGTCCGGCCCGGTGAGCACCACCGCGTCCGCGTACGTACCAGAGGCCGGAGTCGCGGGCCGACCGCGGCACGCGCGCCCGCCGCCACTGTCGGTAGCCGGATGTGAACAGGCCGCTTGTCAGTTGTGGCGGAAGCGTGAAAGGCTCTGTGCCCTGCCGCGGGGTTCCCCGCAACTCCCGTTCCCCTTTGGTGAGTTGCCCTCGCTCGTGGATGCAGGAGTCCCATGCCCGACCTGCCGACCCCTCAGGACGACACCGAGGCCGCGCTGTTCTCGGAGTGCTGGGACGCGGTGCTCTCCTACGCGGACCTGTGCACCTCCGGGTCGCTGACGGCCCATCAGCTGGCCACCGAGGCGTTCACGCTCGGCATGCGTGAGGTCCGCGCCGCCGCGAGCACCCATGTGCGCGGCGCCGGCAGCCGCACCGCACGGCTGCCGACGATCCCGGCGCTGCTCAGCGCCGTCCGCGCCACCGCCGCCGCCTGGGAGGCCGGCGGGCAGGGGCACAAGCTCGACCCCGAGCTGCGGCTGTGGCTCAACTCCGAGAGCGCGGCCCGCTTCTCCGGGCCGCCGCTCGGGCGGCCGGTGGCGCTGCGGGGACTGCGGGACATGCAGGAGGCGGACGCCGCACTGCTCTGGCTGGCCGAGGTGGAGGCGCTCCCGCTGCCCACCGTGGCCCGCCGGCTCGGCCTGGACCCGGCCACCGTCGCCGGTGAACTCGACCAGGTCCGCGGCCTGTTCCGGGACCGCTGCCACCGCGCCCACCTCGACTCCCCGCTGGACGCGCAGTGCCGCAGCTACGCCCGCCTGCTGGACGCGGTGACCCGCTCGCCCACCGCCGAGACCCCCGGCGACCTCTCCCGGCACCTCGCCACCTGTGTGCGCTGCGCCGAGGCCGCCGCCTGTCTGCGCCTGCACGGCGGCGGGCTGCCCGGCGCGCTGGCCGGCGGAGTGATCGGGTGGGGCGGCCTCGCCTACCTGGAGCGGCGCCGCCGCGCCACCGAGGTCCGCCTCGGCGCGGGCCGCCCGGGCGGCGCCGACGCCGACGACCGCGAGGAGGGCCCGGGCCGCAGCCGGGTGCTGCGCGGCGGACTCCTCGCCGCCGCGGTGCTGCTGTCGGCGCTGGCGCTCGGTGTGTCGATGATGCCGTTCGGCGGCTCCGGCGACGGCACCGCCGCCGCCCAGGAGGACCGGCGGCCGGCCGCCGACCCGGGCGTCTCCCGCACCGCGGCCCGCCCCACCGCCACGGACTCCCCCTCCCCCTCCGCCCCGGCCTCCGCGACCCGCGCCGAGCGCCCGCCCGCCCGGCAGAAACCCGACCCCGAACCCCAGGGCACCTCCTCCGCCACCCACCGCGCGGGCCCGGCGAGCGCCCCCGCCACCACCCGCCCGGCCGGCTGCCGGGTCGCCTACGAGCTGGACAGCCAGTGGCCCGACGGCTTCCAGGCCACCGTCAGCGTCACCACCGACCAGGCCCTGACCGGCTGGGAGGTGGCCTGGACCTTCCGCGACGGCCAGCGGGTCGGCCAGATGTGGGACGCCACCGTGCACCAGGACGGCCCCCGTGTCACCGCCACCGCCGCCGACTACAACAAGGCGGTCGCCGCGCACGGCACCCTGTCCTTCGGCTTCCTGGGCTCCTGGAGCGACGGCAACCGCACGCCGTACCGCTTCACGCTCAACGGGTCGCCCTGCGCGGTCGGCTGACCGCGGGCGCGGGGGGCGCCCCGTCCGACGGCCCGGACCTCCCGGTCGTGCGGGAAACGCCGTGCGGAAAACGCCGTGCGGGAAACGCCGTGCGGAAAACGCTTTGACCTACCGGCCCGTCCACGGGCTACAGTTGCCGGGCACGCCGAGGTGGTGTGCGGACGCGCGAGCGGAGACGAGGAGGTGTCGACAGATGGCTGTCACTGTGCTGGGCGCTGCCCTCATCCAGGAACTCATCAAGTCCACCTCCGTGGCCGCCGGCTGAACCCACCGCGCACCGTACGCGCCTGCCCGGGGCCACCCTTGTGAAGGGTCTCCCTTGACTTCCACCTCCGCTGCTTCCTCCGCACTGGCTCCCTACGGCTGGGACGCGTCCTGGGCCGAGGCGTTCGCCCCGTTCGAGGCCGACGGGCTGCTGCCCGGACGGGTCGTCCGGGTCGACCGCGGACAGTGCGACGTCGTCACCGCGGACGGCACCGTCCGCGCCGACACCGAGTTCGTCGTGCCCCGCGACCCGATGAAGGTCGTGTGCACGGGGGACTGGGTCGCCGTCGACCCCGGCGGCGACCCCCGGTACGTGCGCGCCTACCTGCCGCGCCGCACCGCCTTCGTCCGCTCCACCTCCTCCAAGCGGTCCGAGGGGCAGATCCTGGCCGCCAACGTCGACCACGCCGTCGTCGCCGTGTCCCTCGCCGTCGAACTCGACCTCGGCCGCGTCGAGCGCTTCCTCGCCCTCGCCTGGGAGTCCGGCGCCCAGCCCGTCGTCGTCCTCACCAAGGCCGACCTCGTGCCGGACCCGGTCACCCTCGCCCACCTCGTGCAGGACGTGGAGACCAGCGCGCCCGGCGTCCCCGTCCTCACCGTCAGCGCCCTGCACGGCGACGGACTCGACGTGCTCGTCGCACTCGTCGGCTCCGGTACGAGCGTGCTGCTCGGCCAGTCGGGCGCGGGCAAGTCCACCCTCGCCAACGCGCTCGTCGGCGCCGAGGTCATGGACGTGCGGGCGGCCCGCGACGTCGACGGCAAGGGACGGCACACCACGACCACCCGCAACCTGCTCGCCCTGCCCTGCGGCGGGGTGCTCATCGACACACCCGGGCTGCGGGGCGTCGGCCTGTTCGACGCGGAGACCGGCGTCGGACAGGTGTTCACCGAGATCGAGGAACTGGCCGAGCGGTGCCGGTTCCACGACTGCGCCCACGAGTCCGAGCCGGGCTGCGCTGTGCTGTCCGCCGTGGAGAACGGCGAACTGCCGCAGCGGCGGCTGGAGAGCTACCGGAAGCTGCTGCGGGAGAACCAGTGGATCGTGGCGAAGACGGACGCCAGGGTCCGCGCGGAGCTGCGCCGGGAGTGGAGGCGGAAGGGGGCCGAGGGCAGGGCGGCGATGGAGGCGAAGCGGGGGCGGTGGACGTAGGCACGCCCCGGCCGCGCCCGTCAGCTCCATGTCCGATTTCCGCTGGCCCCGCCCTCCCGCGCGTTCCACACTGGACCGCGTGAAGGACGAAGACAGCAGGTACGAGGCGGTGCGGAGCCGGGACGGGCGGTTCGACGGCGTGTTCTTCTTCGCCGTCGAGACCACCGGCATCTACTGCCGGCCCAGCTGCCCGGCCGTGACGCCGAAACGGCACAACGTGCGGTTCTTCGCGACGGCCGCCGCCGCGCAGGGCTCCGGGTTCCGGGCCTGCCGGCGGTGCCGGCCGGACGCCGTGCCGGGCTCGGCCGAGTGGAACGTCCGCGCGGACGTCGTCGGCCGGGCCATGCGGCTGATCGCCGACGGCGTCGTGGACCGCGAGGGCGTCGCCGGGCTCGCCGCGCGGCTCGGCTACAGCGCCCGGCAGGTCCAGCGGCAGCTCACCGCGGAGCTGGGCGCCGGGCCCGTGGCGCTCGCCCGGGCCCAGCGGGCGCACACCGCGCGGGTGCTGCTCCAGACCACCGACCTGCCGGTCACCGAGATCGCGTTCGCGTCCGGGTTCGCCAGCGTGCGGCAGTTCAACGACACCATCCGGGAGGTGTACGCCGCGACCCCCACCGGGGTGCGGGCCGCCGCACCCCGCGACCGCGCCGCCCGCCGGGCCGCACCCGGCACCGGCATCCCGCTCCGGCTCGCCCACCGCGGCCCCTACCAGTCCGCCGCCGTCTTCGACCAGCTCGCGCGGGAGGCCGTACCGGGCGTCGAGGAGGTCACCGGCGCCCCCGGCGCCCGCACCTACCGGCGCACCCTGCGCCTGCCGTACGGCACCGGCCTCGCCGCCGTCCAGGAACGCGTCCGCACCGCGCGGACCGGCACCGGCACCCGTCCGGGCGGCTGGCTCGACGCCCGGCTGCACCTCACCGACCCCCGGGACCTCACCACCGCCGTGCAGCGGCTGCGCCGGCTGCTCGACCTGGACGCCGACCCGTACGCCGTCGACGAACGGCTCGGCGCCGACCGCCGGCTCGCCCCGCTGGTCGCCGCCCGGCCCGGACTGCGCTCGCCCGGCGCCGTGGACCCGCTGGAACCCGCCGTACGCGCCCTGGCCGGCCGCCACCGCGCCGCGGAACTGGTGCGCCGGTACGGCAAGGTGCTCGACGCGCCCCACGGCGGCCTGACCCATCTCTTCCCGGAGCCCGCCGTCCTCGCCGAGGCCGAACCCGGCGGACCGCTGGGCGCGCTCGCCGCCGCCCTCGCCGACGGCACCGTACGACTGGACCCGGGCGCCGACCGGCACGACGCCGAGGAGGCCCTGCTCGCCCTGCCCGGCATGGACCCGGCCACCGTCGCCACCCTGCGCGTCCGCGCGCTCGGCGATCCCGACGTGGCCCCGCCCGGCGCCGCCGTCCCCGGCACCTGGCGGCCCTGGCGGTCGTACGCCGTCCGGCACCTGCTGGTGGCGGGGGAGCCGGTCCGGTGACCGCCGGCCCCGGAACCGTCCTGTCCGCCCGCACCCCGACCACCGCCGACCCGAGGACCGCCGCGATGACCACCGTCTACTGCACCCACCTGGACACCCCCGTCGGGCGGCTGCTGCTCACCGCCGACGCGGACGGCGCGCTCACCTCCCTGTCCGTGCCCGGACAGAAGGGCGGCCGGACCGTCCAGGACGGCTGGCGGCACGACCCCGGGCCGTTCCGCGCCGCCGCCGGCCAGCTCGCCGCCTACTTCGCCGGGGAACTCAAGGAGTTCCGGCTGCCGTTGCGGGCGGCGGGCACCGAGTTCCGGCAGCGGGTCTGGGCCGCCCTGGACGAGCTGCCGTACGGAGCCACCGCCACCTACGGCGAGATCGCCGCCCGGATCGGCGCGCCCCGCGCGGCCGTTCGCGCCGTCGGCGGGGCGATCGGCGCCAACCCGCTGCTCATCGTGCGCCCTTGCCACCGGGTGATCGGCGCGAACGGATCGATGACCGGGTACGCGGGAGGACTCGAACGCAAGGTCCGGCTGCTCACCCTGGAGGGCGTGCTCCCCTGACGCGCCGCCCGCCACCCCACCCGCCACGCCCCGGCCCCGGTGCCTCCCGCCCCGTCGCTCCCCGGTGCCCCCGTTGCGCCGAGCGGGTGGACCGCCGTCGATGCTCCGGCGGCGCGGGCCGCCCGTGTGGCACGGTCGCCTCCGACGGCCGACGGGGAAGGGCGGACACACATGGCCAAGGTCGTACGGGTCCTCGCGGTCCTCCTCCCGGCACTGCTGCCGGGACTGACGGCACCGGCCGTCGCCGAACCGGCCCCGCCGCCCTGGACCGGCAGCTGGGAGACCGCGCCCTCCGGCACCGCCGCCGCGCTGCCCGGTGCCGCCGTCCGCAACGTCGTCCACCTCAGCGTCGGCGGCACCGCGGTCCGCGTCCGGCTCAGCAACCGGCTCGGCACCGCGCCCCTGCGCCTCGGCGCGGTCACCGTCGCGCTGAGCCGGGCGGCCGGCCCCGAGGCCGTACCCGGCACCCTGCGCACCGCCACCTTCCGCAGTGCCGCGGAGCTGACCGTCCCGCCGGGCGCGGACGCGGTCACCGACCCGGTGCCGCTGCGCGTACCGGCCGGCGCCGACCTGCTCGTCACCGTGTACACCCCGGAGAACTCCGGGCCCGCCACGTACCACCGCACCGCCCTCCAGACCAGCTATGTGGCTCCGGCCGGCGCCGGCCGGGCCGCCGACGAGGACGGCTCCGCGTACACGGCGACCACCAGCCGCTGGTACTACGTCACCGGCGTCGACGTCCGCGGGCCCGCCGCCGGCTGTGTCGTCGCCTTCGGGGACTCGCTCACCGACGGCAACGGCTCCACCCCCGACACCAACCGCCGCTGGCCCGACCGGCTCGCCCTGCGGCTGCGCGAGCCGCGGTTCGGCGTCCTCAACGCGGGCATCGCCGGCAACCGCCTGCTGCTCGACGGCGCCGGACCGAGCGCCCTCGCCCGCCTGGACGCGGACGCGCTGGACCGGGCCGGGGTGCGGGTCCTGGTCGTCTTCGAGGGCATCAACGACATCAAGGGCACCCCGGAGGCGACGGACGCCACCGCGTTCGCGGACGCCTACCGCACCGTGGTGACCCGCGCCCACGCGCGCGGTGTCCGGGTCGTCGGCGTCACCCTCACCCCGTACGGCGGGTACTCCGCCTGGACCGCCGCCGGCGAGGCGGTACGGCAGCGGGTGAACGCCTTCATCCGGGACGGCGGCGCCTTCGACGCGGTCGCCGACGCGGACGCGGTCGTCCGGGACCCGGACGACCCCGGCCGCATCCTGCCCGCCTACGACCCCGGCGACCACCTGCACTTCAACGACGCCGGGATGGCCGCCGTGGCCGACACCGTCCACCGGGTGCTGATCCGCGGGCCGCTCGGCTCCGACCGCACGGGCCGCGCCCGCACCGCGGCGCCGGTCACCCGCTCCGCACCGCGCCCGCGACCCGCGGGCAGGTGAACGGCCGCGCCGGCAGCGGGGTCAGCCGGCGGCTTCGCGGGACACCCAGCCGCGTTCGCAGGCGTGCCAGCCCAGCTGGAGCCGGGTCGTCACACCGGCCAGTCCCATCAGGCGCCGCACCCGGCGCTGCACCGTCCGCAGGCCCAGGTCCAGCTGTTTGGCGACGCTCGCGTCGGTCAGCCCGGCCAGCAGCAGCGACAGCACCTCCAGATCGGTGGCGTCCGGGCCGTCCGGCTCCTCCTCGCTCACCCCGGCGGCGCCCAGCCGCAGCGGCAGCGCCTCCCGCCACACCGACTCGAACAGCCCGGCGAGCAGCTCCAGCAGCCCGCTGGCGTGCACCACCAGCGCGGCCGGCTCCGCCGTCCTCGACGTCAGCGGCACCATCGCGAGCGACCGGTCGGCCACCACGAGCTTCGTCGGTACCCGGTCCACCACCCGCACCCGCTCGTCCCGGCCGAGCGCCGCCGTCAGCTCCGTCAGCCCGTGCGGCAGGTCCAGCACCGCCCGCTCCACCACCACGCGGTAGCGCACCCCGCGCCCCGCCGCCTGCTCCTCCGCGTCGTTCTCCATACCGGACACGACCACCGGGTTGCCGGTCACCAGCGCGCACACCTCCTCGGCCGCGCCGAGCTGGAGCTGGAGGAAGCGCTGGGCGACCGCCGACGCGCCGGTCACCACCTCCACCAGGTCGTGCACCGCCGGCTCGGCGGCCTCCGCCCGGTACTCCTGCGCGAGCAGCGCCGCCGCCAGCTCCGCCTTCTCCAGCTCGTGCCGCTGCCGGGTGAGCAGCGCGCCCAGTGCCACCCCGGGCGGCGCCGCCACCCAGCGGCCCGGCCTCGCCGAGGACTGGGCCGCGAGACCCTGCCGTTCCAGCCGGCGCAGCGCCCGCTCGGTGTCGTGCTCGGCCAGCGCCAGGCGGCGCGCCAGATCGGTGACGTCGGCCGCGCCCACGGACACCAGCGCCCGGTACGCCGCCTCGTGCGTCTCGTCCAGTCCAATCGCTGCCAGCATCGCCCCGCGTCCCTCCCTGTGCACACCGACCGACGGAAGCGAACGGCGTGGCGGAAACCGGCCACGGCGCGAACCCGCCGCCGGACATCATCGCCGTACCGGTGGGGACTCTGCCAAGGTGGGTCCGGACGCCGCCGGGCGGTCCTCCCGTGGGGGGTGGGGCCGCCCGGCGGCCACCAGCCGTCGCTCGTACGGCAGTTCAGCCGCTCACTCGACACGCCGTTCGACGGGCGCGATGCACCGCATTTTCCCCGTGTCCCGTTTTCCGGCCGCCCGCGCGGTGGACAATCAGGGGCATGAGCCAGCAGGGGGGAACTCCCGCCCGTCACGACGACGACTGGTGGGGGCAGCTGTACGACGACCGCACCGAGGACACGGGCCCCACGGCGGCGCCCGACTCCCTGGACGACCGTTTCGCCTCGGCGCGGAACGCGGTGGGGGGACGGCCGGCGGCCACGGTGGACCCCGGCCCGGCGGACCGGGAACCGGCCGACGCGGTACCGGTCGATCCCGGACCGGCCGAGCCGGCACCTCCGGCACCGGCACCCGCGAAGACGCCGGTGCCGCCCCAGCGGACCGCCCCGCCGCCACCGGCCGGCCCCGCCCCGCCCGTGGAGAGCACTCCGCCACCGGGGAGCACTCCCGCACCGCAGAGCACCCCACCCCCTTCCGTCGACTACGTCGGCTCCGGTCCCCCCACCTACGACCCCGAGCCCACCGCGCTTCCGCTCGCCGAGCCGGACGGGCTCGGGGAACTGGTCGCGGACACCGTGCTGGACGGCGCCCGGTACGGCGCCTGCACCCTGCGGGCCGTGTCGCTGCGCGGGGACTCGGCCCGCTACCGGGGCGAGCCGCGCCGGGACGCGCTGCTCACCGCGCGGTTCGGGACCGGGGAGCAGGCGCTGGTCCTGGTCGCGATGGCCACCGGGGCCCGGTCGGCGCCGGTTGCGCACCTGGCGGCGGCCGAGGCGTGCCGCTGGATCGGGCGGGCCGTGGGCCACAGCCACCAGCGGCTCGTGGCGGACATCCGCGCGGCCCGGCGCGGCGACCTGAAGTCGGGGCTGCACCGGCTGACCGACCGCAGTCTCGGCAGGCTCCGCGCGAGCGCCGCCGAACAGGGCCTGGACCCCGAGCAGTACACGGCGAGCCTGCGCTGTCTGCTGCTGCCCGCCGACCCGGACTGCCGTACCCGCGTCTTCTTCGGCGTCGGGGACGGCGGGCTGTTCCGGCTGCGGGACGACGCCTGGCAGGACATCGAGCCGCGGGTCGCGCCCGAGGACGCCGGCGCACCCGTCAGCGGCCCCGGCTCGCCGCCCGAGCGGACGCCCGAGGGCGACCGGCTGACGAGGGACCTCGGCCTGCCGGCCCCGCCGAGTGCGTTCGAGCCCGCGGTGCCGGACCCGGAGCCGCCCCGCGAACCGTTCCGGTTCCGGGCCTCGGTAGCCCGCCCGGGTGACGCGCTGGTGATGTGCACGGCGGGCCTGGCCGGCCCGCTGCGCGACGAGCCCGCCCTCTGCGCCTACCTGGCCCGTCGCTGGTCGGGCCGTACCCCGCCGGGCCTCGCCGCCTTCCTCGCCGACGCCCAGGTACGGGTGAAGGGCTACGCCGACGACCGTACGGCGGCGGCCGTGTGGGAGGCGTAACCCCCGCCCCTGTGGATTGATGGAACGGCAGGGCCGTATCCCGGGACAGCGAAGGGGCTGACGCGCGCCATGGCCAAACAGAACGTCGCCGAGCAGTTCGTCGACATCCTCGTCCGCGCCGGGGTGCGGCGCCTGTACGGCGTCGTCGGCGACAGCCTCAACCCGGTCGTGGACGCCGTCCGCCGCAACGCCGCCATCGACTGGATCCACGTGCGCCACGAGGAGTCCGCCGCCTTCGCCGCCGGCGCCGAGGCCCAGATCACCGGGAAGCTGGCCGCCTGTGCCGGCTCCTGCGGCCCGGGCAACCTGCACCTGATCAACGGCCTGTACGACGCCCACCGCTCGATGGCCCCGGTGCTGGCCCTCGCCTCGCACATCCCGTCGAGCGAGATCGGCCTGGGCTACTTCCAGGAGACCCATCCGGAACGGCTGTTCCAGGAGTGCAGCCACTACTGCGAGCTGATCTCCAGCCCCAAGCAGATGCCCCGGCTGCTGCAGACCGCCGTCCAGCACGCGGTGGGCCGCAGCGGGGTGAGCGTGGTGGCCCTGCCCGGCGACATCGCCGGCGAACCGGCCCCCAAGGAGCCCGCGCAGAGCGCGCTCGTCGCCTCCCGGCCCACCGTGCGGCCGGGCGACGCCGAGATCGACGCGCTCGTGGACATGATCGACGCGGCCGGCAGGGTCACCCTGTTCTGCGGCCGCGGCACGGCCGGCGCCCACGCCGAGGTCATGGAGTTCGCCGGGAAGATCAAGTCGCCGGTCGGGCACGCGCTGCGCGGCAAGGAGTTCATCCAGTACGACAACCCGTACGACGTGGGCATGAGCGGGCTGCTCGGTTACGGCGCCGCCTACGAGGCCACCCACGAGTGCGATCTGCTGATCCTGGTCGGCACCGACTTCCCGTACAACGCCTTCCTGCCGGACGACGTGCGCATCGCGCAGATCGACGTACGGCCCGAGGTGCTCGGCCGCCGCTCCCGGCTCGACCTGGCCGTGTGGGGTGACGTCCGCGAGACGCTGCGGTGCCTGATCCCGCGCGTCAGGGAGAAGACGGACCGGCGCTTCCTCGACCGGATGCTGAAGCGGCACGCCGACGCGCTGGAGGGCGTGGTCAAGGCGTACACCCGGAAGGTCGACAAGCACATCCCGATCCACCCCGAGTACGTGGCCGCCGTGCTGGACGAAGTCGCCGACGAGGACAGCGTGTTCACCGTGGACACCGGCATGTGCAACGTCTGGGCCGCCCGGTACGTCTCGCCCAACGGCCGCCGCCGGATCATCGGTTCCTTCTCGCACGGGTCGATGGCGAACGCGCTGCCGATGGCGATCGGCGCCCAGTTCACCGACCGGCGCCGGCAGGTGGTCGCCATGGCCGGGGACGGCGGATTCTCCATGCTGATGGGGGACTTCCTGACCCTCGTGCAGTACGACCTGCCGGTCAAGGTGGTGCTGTTCAACAACTCCTCCCTCGGCATGGTGGAGCTGGAGATGCTGGTCGCCGGGCTGCCCTCGTACGGCACCACCAACACCAACCCCGACTTCGCCGCCGTCGCCCGGGCCTGCGGCGCGTACGGCGTGCGCGTGGAGAAGCCCAAGCAGCTCGCCGGGGCCCTCAAGGACGCCTTCCGGCACAAGGGCCCGGCCCTGGTGGACGTCGTCACCGACCCCAACGCGCTGTCCATCCCGCCGAAGATCAGCGCCGAGATGGTCACCGGGTTCGCGCTGTCCGCCTCCAAGATCGTGCTGGACGGCGGGGTCGGCCGGATGCTCCAGATGGCCCGCTCGAACCTGCGCAACGTACCGCGGCCCTAGGCTAGGGCCTCTCGTTTGGATCATGCAGGGCTGATCCAAACGAAAGACCCTAAGGGGAGGGATTTCGGCCAGTTTCACGTGGCGTGACGACGCGACGCCATCCGGTGCCGGACGCGGCCGGACCGGTGTCCCGGGGCGTCCGTGGCGTCCGGCGGCGTCCGGTGGGCGCGAGGTCCGGCCGCCGCGGTGTCCGGTGGCCGGACCGGGCGCGGTGCGGATATGGCCGAACCACCGGTCATCGGGCATGCGCCAGGACTGCCCGGGTGCCCGCTGGGCAAGCATCCCCCCGTGAACGTGTTCGACCAGGAGGGGCAGGGACCGGCGGCGTGCGGGCGGGGGTCATGAAGAGGCAGGCGCGAGGGGGCGGTCCCGTGGCGGCAGGGGCCTTCTCGGCGACAACGGGGGAAGAGACCGACACCATCACCGAACACGCGCGGCGGCTGCGGCGCGAGCTGGGCCGGGCAGACCTCAGGGCGGTGCCGGAGGCCCGCCGGGAGCTGCGCGAACTGCTGCGGCACTGGGGCAAACCGGGCCGCTCGGAGATCGCCGAACTGCTCACGAGTGAACTCGTCACCAACGCGCTCGTCCACACCGACGACGACGCCGTCCTCACGGCCGTCGTGGACCCCGGCGGACTGCGCGTGGAGGTACGGGACTTCGTGGCCCGCAGACCCGAGCCGCACGTGCCGGACACGGACGACGACACCCACGGCCGGGGCCTGCTGCTGGTGCAGTCCCTCGCCGACGACTGGGGCGTACGGCCGCACGAGGTGGGCAAGTCGGTGTGGTTCGAACTCGGCGCCGAGGCGGCGTGAGGCACGGCGGCACGGGACGGGGGCGTGACCCGCGCGGTCACGCCCCCGTCCCGTACCGCGGTCGCACCGCGGGTCCGGCCGTCAGCCGAACTGCTGCTCAAGGTCCTTCAGCTTGCGCTCCAGGGAGTCCAGGCGCGGCAGGGCCATGGTGTCGTCCTCGGCGGTGAGGTCGACGGTCACCGGCTCACTCCCGCTGGGGACCCGCTGCAGGGAGGGCCGTGCGCGGACGGGCAGCTGCTCCGCGGTCGATATGGCAGGCTCCGCGGTCGCGGGAGCCGGGCCGCGCTCCACGGCCTGCACCTCCACCTGCCGGCCGGCGCCCCGGCTGACGAAGCCGCGGTGGCCCCGGCTGATCGCCTTCAGCTGGGCGCGCTCCACACGCTGCTGGTCGCGCCGCCGCTGCCGGGTCTCCTCCTTCTGCCGCTTGTCCTCGCGGACCTCCTCGACGGCCTCGTCGAGGCTGCGCACGCCCTCCAGGAGCATCAGCGACCAGGCCCTGTAGGTCTCGCGGGGCGCCCGCACCCAGCGCACGATCCGGATCTGCGGCAGCGGACGCGGCACCAGGCCCTGCTCGCGCAGCGCGGCCCGGCGGGTCTGCTTCAGCGCCCGGTCGAACAGCACGGCCGCCGACAGCGACATGCCGGAGAAGAACTGCGGCGCACCGGCGTGCCCCGCGCCCCGGGGCGCGTGCACCCAGTTGAACCAGGCCGCCGCCGCGGCGAACAGCCAGACGAGTATCCGGGAGCCGAGCGCCGCGTCACCGTGGCTGGCCTCGCGGACCGCGAGGACGGAGCAGAACATCGCCGCGCCGTCCAGGCCGAACGGCACCAGGTACTGCCAGCCGTCGGTCAGCCCGAGGTTCTGCTCGCCGAAGCCGACGAGCCCGTGGAAGGACAGGGCCGCCGCCACCGCCGCACAGCAGAACAGCAGCACGTAGGAGGCCGTTCCGTAGATGGCCTCCTTGCGCCTGCGGCGCTCCTCGCTGCGCTCCCACGAGTCGTCCGCGCTCGCGTTCTCCCCGGTCGAGCGCTTGCCGCGCGCGAGCACCGCCACCGCCGCCAGCACGCCCAGGAGCAGTACGGCGCCCGGAAGCAACCAGTTCAGCGATATGTCGGTCAGTCTCATCAGGGTCCCTTGCATTGGGATAGGGCGTAACGCCCGCCATAGTGGCCCACTCCCGAGGGCCCTCAGGGGGTTTCGGGGCAAGAGGCCGCCAATAAGGTGCAAGGGGATGCCCAGGACGGCGTTCTGCTCGAACTGCCGCTTGAGGGGCGGGAGTTGAGTTCGAATAAGACTACCCGTACGGGTGGTTCCTCGGAAAGTTCCCGCGACGGGTGAGGAAGTTGTGAATCACCTGTCCGGGAACCGCGCCGAGGGCGGGCGGTCATGTGCGGAAGATCCTAGTGGACGCACGGGCGTGCTTCTGCCCTGACCACCCCTCAGGCCGCCGCGCACGTTGTGGGCTTGGCGATCCGCTCGCCGTCACGGGTGCGCGGGCAGGTGGCGCAGGTGTCCTCCGGGCGGACGGTGTAGAACATGCAGCAGCTCACCCGGTCCCGGGTGGGCAGCGTCGAGCCGTCCGGCGCGGTCAGCGTCCGGAACCCGGCGCCACCGGCGTACGGCAGGGTCGTCCCCGGCAGCAGCAGCTCCAGCTCGCGCTCGGCCCGCGCCGCCTCCCGCTGGCCGAACAGCCCGGCGACGTACCACAGGCCCTCCACCAGCTCGTCGGTCGCCATGCCCCACAGCGCGCGCCCCCGCCGCCGCATCCGGGGCCCGAACGCGCCGAGCACCGGCTCCAGGTGCCCGGCCACGGCCGCCCGCACCTCGGCCCGCAGCGCCTCCTCGTCCGGTACGACGACCGTGCCGGGCAGCGCGGCGGCGGGGTCGCCCGGCAGGCAGGCGAGGGAGACGGGGGGCCGTACGGCCATCCGGCCGGCCGTGCGGTCGTACCAGACGTGCGTCACGGGCAGCCGGGGCACCCGGCGGTGCAGGAACCACGGGACGGTGATCAGCAGACAGGCCGGCCAGGCGTAGCGGTGCAGGCCGAAACTCGCGACGACGTCCGGGCGGGCCGGCCGGCCGTAGTCCCGCACCACCTGGTCCGCGTCCCAGGCGAGGAAGGCGTCCAGCTCCGCGCCGCCCGCGGCGAGCCCGGCGGCGCCGGTCCAGCCCGCGCCCGCCGGTGCCGGGTCGTCCGGTCCCAGCTCGGTCACGGTCAGGCCCGGGAAGGCCGTGGCGAGGCGGTCGTACGCGGCGGTGAGCGGCGAGGCCGCAGCGGGCATGACGGGACCACCGGTCCTTGGACGCGTCCGCGAGCGCGGACTGGGCTGCACAGGTAAGCCTTACCTTAGCCGGAGTTGCCGGAGTTTGAACTGCCGCTCGGTGCGCCTAAGGTGCTTGACGGACAAGCGACAACCCGTCGTTAATGACCCCAAGTGCCGACAAGCCGCCAGGAGGAGCCGTGAAGCAGGGCGTGCAGGGCTCCCCGGGCGCGCCGGCCGCCGCCCACGTGCCCGCGCAGCAGCGGCAGCGGCCGGCCGCCGCCGCCGACCCGGGCCGGGAACGGGACCCCGCGGTACCGGGCGCGGCACGCGGCGAGCACACCCACGGCCAGCGGCCGGTCCCGGAGCCCCGGGCCGCGGTGCAGCGCTCCTCGGTGCGCGGGCAGATCCTGGACGCGCTGCGCACGGCGCTGGTCACCGGTGACCTGAAGCCGGGTGAGGTCTACTCGGGGCCGGCGCTCGGGGAACGCTTCGGCGTCTCGGCCACGCCCGTACGGGAGGCCATGCAGCAGCTCGCGCTGGAGGGCGCCGTCGAGGTCGTGCCCAACCGCGGCTTCCGGGTGGTAGAGCGGGGCGCGCGGGAGCTGGCCGAGCTGGCGGAGGTGCGCGCGCTCATCGAGGTGCCGGTGATGCTGCGGCTCGCGCGTACGGTGCCCGCCGAGCGGTGGGCCGAGCTGCGGCCGCTCGCGGAGGAGACGGTACGGGTGGCCGCCGCCGGCTGCCCGGCGGGGTACGCGGAGTCCGACCGGGCCTTCCACCGGGCCCTGCTCGCCCTGTCGGGCAACGAGCAGCTGGTCCGTGTCGCCGAGGACCTGCACCGGCGCGCCCAGTGGCCCCCGGTGCGGCGGGGACGGGCCGGGCTGCTCGCCGACGCGGCGGAGCACGCCGCCCTGCTGGACGCGCTGGCCTCCGGCGACGTGGAGCGGGTGCGGGGGCTCGTGGGCGGGCATGTCGCGGGCGCGGGCTGAGTGCTGACGGGAACGTCCGGGTACCGGTCGTCCGCCGGGTGCGGGTCCGTCGTGGCCGGTCGCGCGGTTCCCCGCGCCCCTCGGGGTGTGCGGCCGGCGTGCCCCCGGGAAGGGGCGCGGGAAGAGCACGGCACCGGGTCGTCGGCGACGCCGTCGACGCGCTGCTGGTGGGCGCCGCTCTCGGTGGGCTGTCCGGCGGCCCGTCCGGCAGTCGGCCCGGTGGCCCGCCGGGCGGCGTGTCCGGTGGTCCCTCCGATGCGGTGCCCTTGTCGAACGCAGCGGTCGTGACTCCGGTGGAGGCCGTTCCGGCGCGGAGCGGAGCGGTCGGCGTGCCGACGCCGGCCGGAGCCGTCGACGCGCGGGCGAGCACGGTCCCCTACGCCGTCGCCGCCCCCGGCGCGGGCGGTGCCAGCTGTTGCGCCAGCCACGTCGGCACACCGCCCAGCAGCCGGAACAGACGGCGGGCCTCCTCGCGCAGCCGAGACGCCTCCGGTTCCTCCTGCGTGTCGGCCAGGGAGACCAGCGCCGGCGCCGTGCCCACCAGGTAGCCCAACTCCTCCCTGATCCGCAGGGACTCGGCGAAGCCGTGCCGGGCCTCCGCCAGCTCGCCCTCCCGCAGAGCGAGTCCCGCCAGGTGGCGCCAGGTGAAGGACAGCAGCAGCGGGTCGGCGTTCGCCGCGGCGGCGGCGTGCGCCCGGCGGAACGCGGCGCGTGCCGCCTGCGGGGCGCCGGCCAGGTTCTGGGCCACCAGCCCCCGCCGGAAGTCCAGCAGGGCCCGCCCCCCGCCCCCCGGCGGGATCAGCGCCGCCGCCCGGCCCAGCGCGGCCCGCGCCTCGTCGGCCCGGTCGCGCACCCCGAGCAGCGTGGCGGCGTACGCCAGATAGCCCCGCTCGCACGCGGCGGCGCCCCGCTCCTCGTCGCTGTGCGCCACCGCCTCCGCCGTCCGCAGCGCGTCCTCCGCCTCCTCCCAGCCCCGCTCGGTGTACAGGCACCGTTCGGCCAGCAGGGCGGCCCGCTGCAGCGCCGGGGCGGGGCGGTCGGCGGGCAGCAGAGCCGCCGCGTCGGCCCAGCAGGCCCGGCTGCGCAACCGCCATACCGCGGTCTGGAGCGGATCGTCACCGGTGGTTCCGTTACCAGACATGGCGGTATGCGCCACGTTGCCCTCCCCGAGCACGCCATCGAGCTGTTGAGTGGTGGCGGCATTCCAGCACCAATCGCGGGGCCCGGCCAAGAGGGTGGGTGAAAGATTTCACAAAGTCGTGGGGCGCGGGCGTGACCTCATCCGGCCGCCGCACGCCCCGCTGACCT
This sequence comes from Streptomyces sp. NPDC047841, assembly GCF_040704085.1. Taxonomy (NCBI): domain Bacteria; kingdom Bacillati; phylum Actinomycetota; class Actinomycetes; order Kitasatosporales; family Streptomycetaceae; genus Streptomyces; species Streptomyces sp. NPDC047841. The sequence continues at coordinate 109,993 of NZ_JBEYRP010000001.1, read as the reverse complement.
CAGCTCATGCGCAGGGCCAGGAAGAAGTCCAGCTTGTCCTCCAGGCGGGACAGGTCCCGTCCCGTCAACTGCTCGATCCGGCCGACCCGGTAGCGCAGCGTGTTGACGTGCAGGTGCAGACGGGTGGCGCAGCGCGTCCAGGAGCCGTCGGAGTCGAGGAACGCCTCCAGGGTCGGGATCAGCTCGGCCCGGTGCCGGCGGTCGTACTCCTTCAGCGGGTCCAGCAGGCGGGCCGTGAAGGCGCGCCGGACGTCGTCCGGGACGAACGGGAGCAGCAGGACGTGCGACGCCAGCTCCTGGTGGCCGGCCGCGCAGACACGGCCGGAGCGGGCGGCGGCCACCCGGCGGGCGTGCCGGGCCTCCTCCAGGGCGCCGCGCAGGCCCTCCGCCGAGTGCACGGCCGCGCTGACCCCGAGGGTGAGCCGGCCGTCGTCGTCCAGGCCGGCCGACAGCGGCTCGCGCACCGACCGCAGCAGGGCGTCGGCGAGCAGGCCGGTCTCGGAGCCGTCGTGCTCGGCGGCGACCGCGGGCAGCGGCACCAGGGCGACGGCCTCGTCGCCGGTGTGCGCCACGGCTATGCGGTCGGAGGGCTCGGGGCCGGTGGCCAGCGGGTCGACCAGCACCTCCTCCAGCAGGGACTGGGCGACCGGGCCGCCCTCGACCTCGCCGCCCTCCCACTCCACCCGGGCCACCACGACCTGCCAGTGCGGAGCCGCCCCGAGCCCGGGGAGCAGCACCGGGGCCGCCACCCGGAGCCGGGCGGCGATCTCGGCGGGCGCGGCGCCCGTCTGCACCAGCTCCAGCACCTCCTGGGCGAGCCGGCGGCGGACCGTGCGGCCCGCGTCCCGGCGGTCCCGCTCGACGGCGATCAGCTGGGTCACGCCCTGCAGCAGGTCCAGGCGCTCGCCGGGCCAGTCGCCGGCGTCCGCCTCGACGGCCAGCAGCCAGTCCGACAGGACCGTCTCGCGGACATCGCGGGCGGCCTGCGGGGAGCGGGCGGAGGAGCGGACCGGGAAGAGGGAATAGGCGGTGCCGGACACGTGGACGCGGTGCGGGCCGCGGCGGCCGGTGCGGGTGGCCGCGAGGTGCTCGGCGGCGAGCCGGGCGCAGGTCTCGGCGGGCAGCGCCGGGCCCGCCGCCTTGGAGCCGGCGATCATCCGGCCGGTGGGGGAGAGCACCCAGGCGCGCAGGTCGAGGTCGGAGCCGAGCAGGTCCAGGACGACGTCCGGGCCGCCGCCGGCCGGACCCGAGGTCATCATCCGGCGGTGCCGGTCCACGACGGCCGCCAGGTCCCCGGCGCGCTCGCCGGAGACCTGCCGCACCACGTGCTCGGTGATCGTCGCGAACGCCACCGACTCGTGCACGGCGAACAGCGGCAGTCGGTGCTTCGCGCAGGCCAGCACGAGGTCGTCCGGCACATCGCCCAGCTCGGCCTCGCCGGCCGCGAGGGCGGCCACCCCGGCCTGCACCAGGAGGCGTACGAACGGCTCGGAGTCGGCGGCGTCCCGGCGCCAGGCCAGCCCGGTGAGCACCAGCTCGCCGCCGGAGAGGTAGCGGCTCGGGTCGCGCAGGTCGGTGGTCATGACCCCGCGCACCGCGCGGTCCAGTTCGTCCTCGCCGCCGAGCAGCCGCAGGCCCAGCGCGTCGGTGTCCAGCAGTGCGCGCAGCCGCATCTCGTCGCCGCCGTTCTTCTGTCTCGAAACCTACGATGGATCTTGGAGGGGCACCGTGGAGTGGCCCGGTGAGGGGCCGCACCGGCCGGAGTCAGGGGCCGCCACGCCGTCACCTGTGTTTCTCCGGGAAAACGGAGAGGTGAGCGATGACCTCCGTTCATACGAATCTACAAGATGCTCCCGCTGGCCAGCGAACTCCTTCATGGTTTCGGTGACTGACCCCGTCGGAGCACAGGACGGTGTACTGAGGCCACTCCGCGTGAACAGCACATGAACGAGCCGGGCCCGCCGCACACGGATTGGCTCAATCTGCACGACCTCAAGAGCACTGAGACGAAGAAGAGAGCCGGTCATGGACTTCCTTCGCCCCGCCAGCTGGGAGGAGGCGCTCGCCGCGAAGGCCGAGCACCCCACCGCTGTGCCGATTGCGGGTGGCACCGACGTGATGGTCGAGATCAACTTCGATCACCGCAGGCCCGAGTACCTCCTCGACCTGGGCCGCGTCGGCGACCTCTACGAGTGGGAGGTCGGCGAGGACACCGTGCGGCTGGGTGCCTCCGTCCCGTACACCGCGATCATGGAGAACCTCCGTGCCGAGCTGCCGGGCCTCGCGCTCGCCTCGCACACGGTCGCCTCCCCGCAGATCCGCAACCGCGGCGGCGTCGGCGGCAACCTCGGCACGGCCTCGCCCGCCGGCGACGCCCACCCCGCCCTGCTCGCGGCCGGCGCGGAGGTCGAGGTGGAGTCGGCGGCCCGAGGCACCCGGCGCATCCCGGTCGACGCGTTCTACACGGGCGTCAAGCGCAACGCGCTCCACCCGGACGAGCTGATCCGCGCCGTACACATCGACAAGGCCGACGGCCCGCAGCAGTACTCCAAGGTCGGCACCCGCAACGCCATGGTCATCGCCGTGTGCGCCTTCGGTCTCGCCCTGCACCCGCGGACCCGGACCGTGCGCACCGGCATCGGCTCGGCCGCGCCCACCCCGGTGCGGGCCACGGCCGCCGAGGAGTTCCTGAACGCGGCCCTGGAGGAGGGCGGCTTCTGGGACAACGGGAAGATCATCACCCCGTCGGTCGCCAAGCGGTTCGCGGACCTGTGCTCCGCTGCCTGCAACCCGATCGACGACGTCCGGGGCACCGCGAGCTACCGCCGGCACGCGGTCGGCGTGCTGGCCCGCCGGACGCTGACCTGGACCTGGGAGTCGTACCGCGGCGCCCGCCGCGCCACCGAGGGAGCTGCGTGATGCGCGTCAACTTCACCGTCAACGGACGCCCGCAGGAGGCCGACGACGTCTGGGAGGGCGAGTCCCTGCTGTACGTGCTGCGCGAGCGGCTCGGCCTGCCGGGCTCCAAGAACGCCTGCGAGCAGGGCGAGTGCGGTTCCTGCACGGTCCGCCTCGACGGCGTGCCCGTGTGTTCCTGCCTGGTCGCGGCCGGCCAGGCCGAGGGCCGGGACGTCGTGACCGTCGAGGGCCTGGCCGGCCACGCGAGGCAGCGCTCCCGCGGGACGGGCGCCCGCGGCGGCACGAGTCCGGACGAGGCCAGGGGATGGCAGGCCGAGGGCGCCGGCTCGCACACCGGCGAGGGCGCCGGACTGAGCCCCGTCCAGCAGGCGTTCATCGATGCCGGCGCCGTCCAGTGCGGCTTCTGCACCCCGGGCCTGCTCGTCGCCGCCGACGAGATGCTGGAGCGCAACCCGAACCCGAGCGACGCCGACATCCGCGAGGCGCTGTCGGGCAACCTGTGCCGCTGCACGGGCTACGAGAAGATCATGGACGCGGTCCGCCTGGCGGCCGCCCGCCAGTCCGAGGGGGTCTGAGCATGCCGGCCAACGGCGCACCCACCAAGATCACCCAGGGGTCGCAGACCAGGGGCGGCATCGGGGAGTCCACGCTCCGCCCGGACGGCACCCTCAAGGTGACCGGCGAGTTCGCGTACTCGTCCGACATGTGGCACGAGGACATGCTGTGGGGCCAGATCCTGCGCTCCACCGTCGCGCACGCCGAGATCGTCTCCATCGACACCTCCGAGGCCCTCGCCCTGCCCGGCGTGTACGCCGTCATGACGTACGACGACCTGCCCACCGAGGTGAGGAACTACGGCCTGGAGATCCAGGACACCCCGGTCCTCGCGCACGGCAAGGTCCGCCACCACGGCGAGCCGGTGGCGATCGTAGCCGCCGACCACCCGGAGACGGCCCGCCGCGCCGCGGCGAAGATCAAGGTGGACTACAGGGAGCTGCCCGTCGTCACCGACGAGGCCTCCGCGACCGCACCGGACGCGATCCTCGTCCACGAGCACCGCGACGACCACCACGCCGGGCACGTGCCGCACCCGAACATCGTGCACCGCCAGCCGATCGTCCGCGGCGACGTGGCGGAGGCGCGCCGGCGCGCGGACGTGATCGTGCGGGGCGAGTACACCTTCGGCATGCAGGACCAGGCCTTCCTCGGCCCCGAGTCCGGCCTCGCCGTGCCCGAGGAGGACGGCGGCGTCCACCTCTACATCGCCACCCAGTGGCTCCACTCCGACCTGCGCCAGATGGCGCCCGTCCTCGGCCTGCCCGAGGACAAGGTGCGCATGACCCTGGCCGGCGTCGGCGGTGCCTTCGGCGGACGCGAGGACCTGTCCATGCAGATCCACGCCTGCCTGCTGGCGCTGCGCACCGGCAAGCCGGTGAAGATCGTCTACAACCGGTTCGAGTCCTTCTTCGGGCACGTCCACCGCCACCCCGCCAAGCTCCACTACGAGCACGGGGCCACCCGCGACGGCAAGCTGACCCACATGAAGTGCCGGATCGTCCTGGACGGCGGCGCCTACGCCTCCGCCTCCCCGGCGGTCGTCGGCAACGCCGCCTCGCTGAGCGCCGGCCCGTACGTGATCGACGACGTCGACATCGAGGCCGTCGCCCTCTACACCAACAACCCGCCCTGCGGTGCGATGCGCGGCTTCGGCGCGGTCCAGGCGTGCTTCGCCTACGAGGCGCAGATGGACAAGCTGGCGAAGGAACTGGGCCTGGACCCGGTGGAGTTCCGGCAGCTCAACGCCATGGAGCAGGGCACCGTCATGCCGACCGGGCAGCCGGTCGACTCCCCGGCGCCGGTCGCCGAACTGCTGCGCCGCGTCAAGGCGATGCCCATGCCGCCCGAGCGCCAGTGGGAGTCCAGCGAGGGCGCCGACGTGCGCCAGCTGCCCGGCGGACTGTCCAACACCACGCACGGCGAGGGCGTCGTACGCGGGGTCGGCTACGCGGTCGGCATCAAGAACGTCGGCTTCTCCGAGGGCTTCGACGACTACTCCACCGCCAAGGTGCGCATGGAGGTCGTGGGCGGTGAGCCCGTCGCCACCGTGCACACCGCGATGGCGGAGGTCGGCCAGGGCGGAGTCACCGTCCACGCGCAGATCGCCCGCACCGAGCTGGGCGTCGCACAGGTGACGATCCACCCGGCGGACACCCAGGTGGGCTCGGCCGGTTCGACCTCGGCCTCCCGGCAGACGTACGTCACCGGCGGCGCCGTCAAGAACGCCTGCGAGCTGGTCCGCGAGCGGGTCCTGGAGATCGGCCGGCGCAGGTTCGGCTCCTACCACCCCGCCTGGGCCACGGCGGAACTGCTGCTGGAGGACGGCAAGGTCGTCACCGACGGCGGGGAGGTCCTCGCCGACCTGGCCGACGTGCTGGAGGACCAGGCCGTGGAGGTCGAGGAGGAGTGGCGGCACCGGCCGACCGAGCCCTTCGACCTGCGCACCGGCCAGGGCAACGGACACGTCCAGTACTCCTTCGCCGCCCACCGCGCGGTCGTCGAGGTCGACACCGAACTCGGCCTGGTCAAGGTCGTCGAACTGGCCTGCGCCCAGGACGTCGGCAAGGCGCTCAACCCGCTCTCCGTCATCGGCCAGATCCAGGGCGGTACGACCCAGGGCCTGGGCGTGGCCGTGATGGAGGAGATCGTCGTGGACCCGAAGACCGCGAAGGTCAGGAACCCCTCCTTCACGGACTACCTGATCCCCACCATCCTCGACACGCCGACCATCCCGGTCGACGTGCTCGAACTCGCCGACGAGCACGCCCCGTACGGGCTGCGCGGCGTCGGCGAGGCCCCGACCCTGTCGTCCACCCCGGCCGTCCTCGCGGCGATCCGGAACGCGACCGGGCTGGAGCTCAACCGCACGCCGGTGCGGCCCGAACACCTGACGGGAACGTGACCCTTCGGGGATCCAGCCGGTGATTCTCCGGGGGGACCTCGTCCCCCCGGGCCCCCACTGTTCGTCTCGGGCCGTCCCCCGGGTCGTCCAATCCCAAATCCCGTGCCCGGACAAGGCGCCGCACGGGTGCACCTATGAACCTTGGGAGTTGGCCCATGACCCAGCAGTCAGTGGAGCCCGGGACCGCCGCCGAGGACGCGGGCGAAGGCAGCCGCGTCCCGGCCGGGCGGTCCTGGCTCGACCGGTACTTCCACATATCCGGAAGAGGATCCACGGTCGCGCGTGAGGTGCGCGGCGGCATCACCACCTTCATGGCGATGGCCTACATCCTCCTGCTCAACCCCCTCATCCTGTCCGGCAAGGACGCCGCCGGGGACACACTCGGCCAGAAGGCGCTGATCACCGCGACCGCGTTCGCGGCGGCCTTCACCACGCTGCTGATGGGGTTCGTCGGCAAGGTGCCGCTCGCCCTCGCCGCCGGCCTCTCCGTCTCCGGCGTCCTGTCCTCGCAGGTCGCCCCCGCCATGACCTGGCCGCAGGCCATGGGCATGTGCGTGCTGTACGGCGTGGTCATCATGCTGCTGGTCGTCACCGGCCTGCGCGAGATGATCATGAACGCGATCCCGCTCGCGCTCAAGCACGGCATCACCATGGGCATCGGCCTGTTCATCGCCCTCATCGGCTTCTACAAGTCCGGCTTCGTGCACCAGGGCAAGGCCACCCCGCTCGCCCTCGGTCCCGCCGGGGAACTCGCCGGCTGGCCGGTGCTGCTCTTCGCCGGCACCCTGCTGCTGATCTTCATGCTCCAGGCCCGGAACGTCCCCGGCGCCATCCTCATCGGCATCGTCTCCGGCACGGTCGTCGCCGCCGTCCTCAACGGCCTCGGTGTCATCGCCCCGGCGCAGTGGGCGGGCGGCGCCCCCCGACTGCACGGCAGCGCCGTCTCGATGCCCGACTTCTCGCTCTTCGGGCAGGTGGAGTTCGGCGGCTGGGGCGAAGTCGGCGCGATGACGATCGGCATGATCGTCTTCACCCTGGTGCTCGCCGGCTTCTTCGACGCGATGGCCACCATCATCGGCGTCGGCACCGAGGCGGGACTGGCCGACGGCGAGGGCCGGATGCCGGGCCTGTCCAAGGCGCTGTTCATCGACGGCGCCGGCGGCGCGATCGGCGGTGTGGCGGGCGGCTCCGGCCAGACCGTGTTCATCGAGTCGGCGACGGGCGTCGGCGAGGGGGCCCGCACGGGGCTCGCCTCCGTCGTCACCGGCCTGTTCTTCGCGGCCTGCCTGTTCTTCACCCCGGTCACCGCGATCGTGCCGCAGGAGGTCGCCTCCGCCGCGCTGGTCGTCATCGGCGCCATGATGCTGATGAACGCCCGGCACGTGGACTGGGCCGACCGCGCGACCGCGATCCCGGTCTTCCTGACCGTCGTCCTGATGCCGTTCACGTACACCATCACCACCGGTGTCGCCGCGGGCGTCATCTCCTACACCGCCATCAAGGCGGCACAGGGCAGGGCCCGCGAGGCCGGCGCCTTCATGTGGGGCCTGACGGCCGTCTTCCTGGTGTACTTCGCCCTCCATCCCATCGAGGCATGGCTGGGCGTGCACTGACCACCCTGACACCCGCGACCCGTTCGAGGAGACCGACAGATGCTGGACATCGCCGAGGAGCTGGACCGGTGGGCCGAGCAGGGCCGTGACTTCGCCGTCGCCACCGTGGTGGCCGTCGGCGGCAGCGCCCCGCGCCGGCCCGGCGCCGCCCTGGCGGTGGACGCCGACGGCACGGCGATCGGCTCGGTCTCCGGCGGGTGCGTGGAGGGCGCCGTGTACGAGCTGTGCCGGCAGGCGCTGGAGGACGGCCACACCGTCCTCGAACGCTTCGGGTACAGCGACGAGGACGCCTTCGCCGTCGGCCTGACCTGCGGGGGCGTCATCGACATCCTCGTCACGCCGGTCCGGGCGGACGGTCCCGCCCGGCCGGTGTACGCGGCCGCGCTGGCCGCCGCCGCCCGCGGGGAGGCGGCGGCGGTCGCGCGGATCGCCGAGGGCCCCGGGGAACTGCGCGGCCGGGCCCTCCTGGTCCGGCCCGACGGGTCGTACGACGGCGGCTTCGGCGCCCACCCCGAGCTGGACCGCACGGTCGCCGCCGAGGCCCGGGCCTTCCTCGACGCGGGCCGCACCGGCACCCTGGAGATCGGCGCACAGGGCTCGCGCTGCGGCACCCCGCTCACGGTCCTCGTGGAGTCCGCCGTCCCCGCACCCCGGATGATCGTCTTCGGCGCGATCGACTTCGCGTCGGCACTGGTCCGGATCGGCGCGTTCCTCGGCTACCACGTCACCGTGTGCGACGCCCGCCCGGTCTTCGCCACCCGCGCCCGCTTCCCCGAGGCCGACGAGATCGTCGTCGACTGGCCCCACCGGTACCTGGAGCGCACCGAGGTCGACGGCCGCAGCGTCCTGTGCGTCCTCACCCACGACGCCAAGTTCGACGTCCCGCTGCTGAAGCTGGCGCTGCGGCTGCCGGTCGCCTACGTCGGCGCGATGGGTTCCCGCCGCACCCACCTGGACCGCGCCGAGCGGCTGCGCGCGGTCGGCGTCGGCGAGCGGGAGCTGGCCCGGCTGCGCTCCCCGATCGGGCTGGACCTCGGCGCCCGCACCCCGGAGGAGACGGCGCTGTCCATCGCGGCGGAGATCGTCGCGGGCCGGCGCGGCGGCAGCGGGGTGCCGCTGACCGGTGGACACACCCCCATCCACCACGACACGGCGGCGGGGACGGCGGGACGGATCGGGTCGGTGGCCTGAAAAGCGTTTGCCGGCCGCCGCCGCCCCTGTGTTGCATGACGGCATGGTGTCCCCCGACCGGCTGGCGGCCTTCGCCGTCCTGTCCCTCCTGCTCATCATCGTCCCCGGCCCCAGCGTGCTGTTCGTGATCGGACGGGCGCTGGCCCACGGCCGCCGGGCCGCGCTGACCACCGTCGTGGGCAACACGCTCGGCGCGTACCTGCTCGTCGTCGCGGTGGCGTTCGGCGTCGGACCGGTCGTCGAGCGCTCGGTCCTGGTCTTCACGGTCCTGAAGCTCGCGGGCGCCGCGTACCTCGTGCACCTCGGCGTCAAGGCGTGGCGGCAGCGCGGCTCGCTGCGGGCCGCGGTCGCGGAGTCCGGCCCGGCGCGCGGTGGTCTGCGCACCCTGGGGGAGGGGTTCGCGGTCGGCGTGGCCAACCCCAAGACGATGGTCTTCTTCGCCGCCGTACTGCCCCAGTTCGTGGACCGCCAGCAGGGTCACGTGCCCGCGCAGATGCTGCTGCTGGGGCTCGTCTTCAACGCCATCGCGGTGATCTCCGACGCCGTCTGGGGCCTGGCCGCCTCGGCCGCCCGCGACTGGTTCGCCCGGTCCCCCCGCCGGCTGTCCGCGGTCGGCGGAACGGGTGGCCTGACGATGATCGGCCTGGGTGTGACGGTGGCCCTGACGGGCCGCGGGGACTGAGGGCCGTGCGGGGGCGCCCGCCCCCGGCTCACCCCCGGGTCAGCAGGTGGTCCGCCGCCCGGCCGAACAGCAGGCGGGAGGCCGACTCCAGGGGGCCGTCGAAGACCCGGGGGAGGAAGCGGACGCTCAGGTCCTCCCGCCACACCACGCGGCTGCGGCCCCCGGGCGCCGGGTGGACCTCGATCTCCGCCCAGCCGAGGACCAGCCGCCCGCGTTTGTCCAGACGGCACAGCGCGGGCACGTCGCCGGCGGGCGGGCGCCACACCGTCACCTCCATCACGTCGTCGACGGCGAGCGGGCCGACCCCCGACCGGGCCACGAAGCGCGTGCCCTCACGGGTCGGCGGGGGCGTGAGCACCCTGATCCGGGTCAGCGGCACCGCATCGGCGTGGCGCGGCCAGTCGGTGAGCCGGCGCCACGCCTCGCCGGGCGACAGCGGGACCGTGCGTTCGAAGGAGATGGTGGGCACGGCACGATCCTAGGCAAGGGGGCCCGGTCACCTGCGCGTTCAGCCGCCGCGCCGTCCCGTTCGCGTAGCAGGTGTCCGCCGGGAGTCGTACCCTTGAGCCGTGGGTGCGCGGGCGGTGCCACGGGGACACCGCTTCCGCGCTTCCTGCCCCGGGCCGGTCAAGCGGCCCGTCTTACGGGGGAGTTGATCGTCATGCCGGTGAAGAACTACGGCGTCCTGGTGGCCCGCGTCGTCGAGACACGGCGCGAGGGCGCGCGGGAGACACCGCACTACCAGATCCACCTGACGGACGACCACGGCACGCACTACCGCGCCGCGGTCAACGTGCTCTCCCAGGAGCACCCCTCCGAACTGCTCTACCTGGTCGCCGACGACTTCCGGCACCCGCTGACCACCGCCCTGGAGGGCCTGCCCGGCGGCTGGAACACCCTGCCGGCCGGCCCCGGCGGCCCGGCCCTCGACTTCGTGCGCGGCAACCTGTTCGACCCGGCCGGGATGCGCACGCTCCCGCCGGACGTCGAGGGACCGGACAACGACCTCGCCGACCTCCTCGACCACTACGTGCAGCGCGCGGTCGCGGCCCCGGAGGCGCGGGCGTACGTCTTCGGCTCCCGCTTCGGCCCCGAACCCGCCGTCAAGGACAAGGTGTTCGGCTTCCTGCCGGGCAACGGCGTGCACGACGTCCACATGAACCAGGGCAACAGCCGCCGCTTCCGGGGCGACGACGGGGTGTGGCAGGACGGCGGGCTTCTGCTGCGCTTCCCCGCGCAGTCCCGCTGGGTCGGCATCTTCCTGGCCTTCCAGAGCCAGTCCTGGCACACCGACGACACCACCGGGCACACCCTGGAGGACGTCGACGGCACCCGGCCCACGTCCGGCGCGCAGCCCGTGGTGATCGTCGCCGCGGCGGTCAACCCGAAGGGCCCCGCTCCCGAGGCGGAGACCGTGACCCTCCTCAACGCCTCGCCCGAGCCCGTGGACCTGACCGGCTGGCGGATCGTCAGCCGCCTCGGCCACGGTTCCCCGGTCCCGGCCACGGCCCCGCTCGCGCCCGGCGGCTGCCTCGCCGTGCCGCTCACCGAGGAGACCCCGCTCGGCAACCAGGGCGGCGAGATCACCCTCCTCGACGCGGCCGGCCTGAAGGTCCACGGCGTCTCCTACACCGCCGGACAGGCGTCCCGCGAGGGCTGGTCGGTGGTGTTCTGAGCCCCGGGAGGCGCTACGGGCGGTACACCTCGCCCGGCTCGGCCCTGCCGGGCGCCAGCAGCTGGGGGACCGTCACGAAGACGTAGCCCCGCGCCTTCAGCGCGTCGATGATGCCGGGCACGGCGGGCACGGTCCCGGGGTAGATGTCGTGCAGCAGGATGATCCCGTCCCGGGACGACTGGTCGAGGACCCGCTTGGTGATGAGCGCCGGGTCGTCGGTCGTGTAGTCCTTGGCGGTCACGCTCCACAGCACCTCCGCCAGGCCCAGCTCCTTGCAGATCTTGTGCACGTCGGCGTCGGTGCGGCCCTGCGGCGGGCGCATCAGCGTCGGCTTGTGCCCGGTGAGCCGCTGGATGGCCTCGTCGGGCCGGTTCAGCTCCTCACGTATCTCCTCGTCCGATATCCGGGTGAGGATCTTGTGGTCCCACGTGTGGCTCGCGACCTCGTGGCCCTCCGCCGCCATCCGCTTGACCAGCTCGGGGTACTTCTCGATGTGCCGCTTGCCGAGCAGGAAGAAGGTGGCCGGGACCTTCTTCTCCTTCAGGATGTCGAGCAGCCGCGCCGAGTTCTCGCTGGGGCCCGCGTCGAAGGTGAGCGCGATGCACTTGGCCTGACGGCAGTCGACGGTCCCGAACCGGGCCGGCGCCCCGTGCGCCGCCTCGGCGCGAGCGGTGCTCGGGGCGGTGGTGTCGACCTCGGCGCACCCGGACAGGGTGAACGCCAGGCAGGCGGCGGCGGACGCGAGCGCCCAGCCACGCAACCTCCGGCCGGTTCCGCGCATCTTCCTGGGCGCGCCGGTGCTCGCGGACGGGGGTGTCGGGGTCGCTTCGGTCGTCAGAGGCATGCCGGGACTATACACCCTGTGTATAGCTCACGTGTTCGGGCCCCTGTGCGGCTTCCGCGACGACCCCGTGCACACCAGTAGTACCGGGCGGGTACGCGGAGTAACCTCTGGACCATGACGCGCACGGGGGAGCGAGTCGTCGCATCGCGCTTACGGACACCGTCCTGGATCGCGCGCATCGAGACACCGGACGGCCGGGTGCTGGGCGCCGGCGTGCTGCTCGCCCCCGAGCGGGTCCTCACCGCCGCACACGTCGCCAGCCCCGGCCACCGCTACACCGTCCGCCTGGTCGGCGTCCCCGGCCTCGCCGCCGTGACCGCCACCGTCCGCCCGGACGAACACGTGCCCCAGAGCGAGGACACCTTCGGCGACCGCAGCGGCGACCTCGCCCTGCTGCGCCTGGACGCCCCCCTGCCCGCCGCGCACGCCACCCGCCTCTACCGGCTCGCCGCCCCCCACGGCCCCGTCAGCATGTACGGCTTCCCGCGCGGCGACGACGGCGGGCGCTGGCACGGCGCCACCCTGGTCGCCGCGCGCGGCCGGGACAGCCAGGTGCAACTGCGCCCGCTCACCCCCGAGGAACTCGCCGACGACGGCTTCAGCGGCGGCGGCGTCGTCGACCACGCCACCGACCAGGTCATCGGCATCGTCCTGAGCGTCGACGACGGGCCGGGCTCCGCCTTCAGCTACATGAGCCCCACCGAGACCATCCTCAGCCATCTGCCGCAGGTCGCCGCCTGGACCGACGGCGCCGAGGCCGTCGACCCCCGGCTGCGCACCGGCACCGGCACCGGCGCGGCCGCCGGCCGGCTCGACGTCCCGTTCGCCACCGAACTCGCCTCCTGGTTCCGCGGCGAGGGCTGGCCGGTGCTCGTCACCGTCGTCCCCGCGCGCGGGGACCGCGCCTGGACCCTGCGGCGGGCCGTCACCCTCGCCGACCGCGAACTGCGCACCCACGGCAACACCAGCGCCGTCAGCCACGACCCGCCCGAGACCGTGCCCCCCGCCGGCGCCCACGACCTCGCCCTGGACGTCAAGGGGCTGACGGCCGCGGAGGTCATGGACCGGATCGCCGAACGCCTCGGCATCCGCGACGACCCCCGGCCCGAGCGGCTCGGCACGCTGCGCCTCCCGCTCGCCGCCGTCCTGGTCGCCGTCGACGAGGCCGCCGACCCCGACGCCCTGCTCGGCCTGCTGGACCGGCTCGCCCGGCAGGGCGCACGGCTGCTGCTGGTCTTCCGCGAGCGGGGAGAACGCGCCGAGCAGGCCGCCGAGTTCCTCGTGCACCGGCCACTGCGCGAGCGCTGGGCCCGCCTGCACACCGAACTCGACCGGATCACCGACGAGCTGGGGCCCGCACTCGACGCCCGCCGGGACCGCGTCCTGCCCCCGCCCGGCGCCCGGCTGCTGCTCGACCGGGCCGAGGCCGGCGTCCGGCGCAGCCGCATGCTGCGCGCCTGGATCGACCACGCCCCCGACCAGGAACGCCAACCCGCGCGCGCCGGGCTGCTGTTCACCTTCGAGGGCGCCGTCGGCCGCCGCCGGAGCCGCCTGGAGAAGGCCGTCCGCCTGCTCGACGCCCGGCTGCGCCGCCGCGAGGAACTCCTCGGCCGCGTCGGCGCCGAGTGGCCGCTGTGCCGGCAGCGCGCCGCCGCGCAGGGCGACCGGGTCGTGGCGGCGTACCGGCTCTACGAACAGGCCGTCTCGCTGCTGCGGCAGACCCCCTGCGACATCGAGCGGGCCGAGGCCGCCGTCGAGCGGTTCGTCGGCTTCTGCTCCGCCACCCCACCCGGTGAGGAGGGCGCCTCGTGACCTCGTGCGTCCGGCCCGGCTGCGCGGGCCGCATCATGGGCACCGGCTACTGCGACACCTGCGGCCACCGGCACGCAGAACCGCGCACCGCACCGCCGGCCCGGCCCCCCGCCGGCACCGCCGGCGAGCCCGAGCCACCCGGCCCGGCGGCCGTGCACGCCGTCGCCGGCATCGGCGAACTCGACCAGCACGGCCTGGTCGTGCTGCCCGAGGTCCCCGTCCCCGACGACGTCCTCGTCGAGGACCCGCGACCGCCCACCGGCGGCCGCCGCTGCGGCGCGAACGGCTGCACCATGACCATCGGCATCGGCTACGGCGGCCAGCCCGCCCGCGACACCGGCCGGTGCCCCCGCTGCGGCACGCCCTACTCCTTCCGGCCGCAGCTCACCAGGGGCGACGTCGTCGCCGGCCACTACAAGGTCCTCGGCTGCCTCGCCCACGGCGGCCTCGGCTGGGTGTACCTCGCCGAGGACACCCGCGCCGACGGCCACCGGGTCGTCCTCAAGGGCCAGATCAACGTCCACGACGCCCTCGCCCGCCGCACCGCCGTCGAGGAGCGGCGCTCCCTGACCGGCCTGCACCACCCCGACATCGTCCGCATCATCACCTACGCCGAGCACCGGGCCCCCGGCCACGCGCCCACCGGCTACCTGGTCATGGACTACATCGGCGGACGCTCCCTGCAACAGCTCTTCGACGCCGACGACGTCGAGCGGACCTTCCACGGCCGCCCCCGGCTCGACCACGTCCTCACCTACGGCTGCAAGATCCTCGGCGCCCTGCAGTACATGCACGAACGCGGGCTGCTCTACTGCGACATGAAACCCGCCAACGTCATCCACTTCGGCCGGGCGGTCAAGGTCATCGACCTCGGCGCCGTCCGCGCCATCGGCGACCGCACCTCCGCCTACGTCCACACGGCCGGCTACGCCCCGCCCCAGGAGGAGATCGACCGGCGCGGCTGGCACGTCGACAGCGACCTCTACACCGTCGGCATGACCCTCCAGGCCCTGGCCCGCACCACCGAACCCGCCCGCGGCCTCGCCCCCGACTCCTTCCGCCGCCTCATCGCCCGCGCCACCCACGCCGAACCCCGCGCCCGGTTCCGCTCCGCCGCCGAGATGTCCCGCCAGCTGTGGGAGGTCCTCCGGGAGTTCCGCTCGCTCCAGTTCGGCGAGCAACTGCCGGAGAGCTCCACCCGGTTCCGCGCGACCGGCGCCAGCCTCGACGCCGGACTCGGCGCCATCCCCGCCCTGGACCACTGGACCACCCGCCCCGGCGAGCGGCCCGCCGGCCTGGACGTCTCCCCGCCGCCCGCCGCCGAGGTGGCCGGAGCCCTGCCCGAGCCGCTGCCCGACCCCGACGACGGCGCCGCCCTGCTCCTGGACACCTTCCCGCCCGACGCCCCCGACCGGGTCGCCCGGCAGTGGCCCCGCGAATCCCGCCTGGGCACCCCCGAGACCGCGCTGTGGCTGTGCCGCGCCTACCTCAGGAAGGGCGAGCAGCGGGCGGCGGAGAGCTGGCTCGCCGAGGCCGAGACCCAGCTCGGCGAACGCGCCGCCCACGACTGGCGCATCGCCTGGCACCACGGCGTGCTGCACCTCAGCAAGGGCGAGGTGGAGCCGGCCGGCGCCCGCTTCGACGCCGTCTACCGGGCCCTGCCCGGCGAGTACGTGCCCAAGCTGGCCCTCGGCTACTGCGCCGAACACACCGGCTCCCGGCCCGCGGACCGCGAACGCCCCACGCGGGCCATGCGGTACTACGAAGCCGTCTGGAAACGGGACTCCGCGCACACCGCCGCCGCGTTCGGCCTGGCCCGCGGCCACCTGGCCGGCGGCGACCGGGACGCCGCCGTCCGCGTCCTCGACGAGGTGCCCGCCACCTCCCGGCACCACGACGCCGCCCGCATCGCGGCCGTCCGCGTCCGCGCCGGCGTCCTGCACGGCGACCCGCCCACCCCGGCCGGCCTGCGGGACGCCGTCCGGCGGCTGCCCGAACTGCGTCTGGACGGCGGCGCGGCGGCCGGGGAGTCCCGGGCCCGGCTGGTCGCGGAGGTCCGCGAGAACGCCCTGCACGGCCGGCCGGCCCAGGGCTGGGGACCGGACTTCCCCGCCGGGGAACTCCTCGGCCCCGGGGACGAGGACGGCCTGCGCACCCGGCTGGAGCACTCGTTCCGGCAACTGGCCGCCCAGGCCCGCACCGCGGGCGAACACGGCCGGCTCCTCGACCTGGCCCACGCGGTCCGGCCGATGACCCGGTTTTGACCACGCACGGTCCTCCGGGAGCCCGACGCCCGGAGGAGACGACCTTCTGGACCACTTGGGAAGAGGCAGCGATGACCGTGGCCGAGGAGACCGAGGTGACGCTCGCGGTCGGCCAGCAGAAGGAACTGCCGGTCGCGCCGGACCCCGCCGGACGGCACCCGGACCCGGAGATGCACGCCATCCTGGAGATCGGGGTCAGGAGCCACGGCCGCCCGGCGCGCCCCGGCGCGCCCGTGCCCGGCACCGGGCCCGCGCTCGCGGAGGTGCTGATCGTCGACACCTCCCGCTCGATGCTCCACCCCGCCGCCAAACTGCACGCGGCCAAGGACGCCACCGTCGCGGCGGTCCGGATGCTGCCCGACGGCACCGCGTTCGCCGTGCTCTCCGGACGGTTCGACGCCACCCTCGTCCACCCCGGCGCCGGCAGCGCCGTGCTCGCCGTCGCCGGTCCCGGCGAACGCGAGGCCGCCGAACGCGCCGTGCGGATCCTGGACGCGGACGGCGGCACCGCGATCGGCCCCTGGCTCGACCTCGCCCGGTGGCTGCTCAAGGACCACCCCGCCCCGGTGAAACACGTCCTGCTGCTCACCGACGGGCGCAACGAGCACGACCACCGGGCCGCCATGTCCCTGGAGACCGCCCTCGACGCCTGCGAGGGCCGGTTCGTCTGCGACGCCTGGGGCATCGGCGACGACTGGGACGCCGATCTGCTGCTGCGCATCACCCGGCGGCTGCACGGCCGCGCCCGCGCCGTCCGCGCCGAGTCCGAACTGACCGCCGCCTACGAGGAGCTGGTGGCCGGACTGCTCGGCACGGCGGTGCCCGAGCTGCGCATCCGGCTCACCCCCACCCCGGGCACGGTGATCCGGCAGGTCAAGCAGGTGGTGCCGAGCGAACAGGAGCTGCCGCCCGTGCCGGCCGGCCCCGGCGGGCGCGCCGCGGAGTACGTCACCCGCGCCTGGGGCGAGGAGGTACGGCACTTCCAGGTCGTCCTGACCGCCGACCCGGCCGGCCGCGAGACCGGCGAGGACCTCCAGCTCGCCGCCGTGGAGATCGCCGTACCCGACTTCGGACGGCCGGTACGGCTGCCCGCGCCGCGGCCCATCCTGGTGCGCTGGACCGACAACCCCCTGGACGCCTCCCGGCAGCATCCCGGGGTCCGCCGGCACGAGCTGTACCAGCAGGCGAGCGCCGCCGTCGCCGGCGCCTACCGGGCCTGGCTGCGCGGCGCGGACGGCCGCGACACCGCGGACCGGGAACTCGCCCGCGCGCTCGGGCTGGCCGCCGAACTGGGCGACGCCCAGCTGCTCGGCGCGCTGCGGCTGATCGAGGCCGCCCCGGGCACCGGCCGGGTCCGCACCGGCCTGAAGGACGTCGACTGGCAGCACCTGATCCTCTCCAGCGCCCTGACGACGCCACCGGAACAGCCGGCGGTGGGCTCGGGGGAGGGGAGCGCCGCCGCACGCGGCGCCGGGTCCGCCGGGACCCCACCGGGCTCCGGCACCCCACCCGGAGCCGTCCCACCGGCTTCCGGCAGCCCGCGGGAAGCCGCCCCGCCCGGCGCCACCCCGCACGGCTCCGCCGAGCCGGCCCTCCCCGTCCGAGCCGACGGACTCGTCGAGTGCCCGGGCTGCAAGTGGCTCGGTCCGGCCGACTCCGTCTACTGCGGCGGCCGGTGCGGCCGGCCGCTGAGAGGGGCACCCGCATGAGCACCGGCGGAGGGACGACACCCGGCCCCGGACCCGCGACCGGCGCGCGGCCGGCGGCCCCGCCCACCCCGCGCCCCGCACGGGGCCGCCCGGCCGACCGCCGCGCCCGGGGCAGGGCGGCCCCCCGGCTACGGCTGCCCGGTGCCGGGCCGCGCCCGGCGCCCGGCGCCAGCACGACCGCCCACGACCTGACCGTCCGCCACCGCCTGCTGCTGTCCCTGTCGGCCCTGCTCGCGCTGTCGCTGTTCGTGTCGTACCAGGGCGTGCACGGCGACGCGAACCCGCTGCGCACCTCCAGCGCCCCGGCCGTGCTGTCCCTGGACACCGCGCTGTACGCGCTCGGCGAGGCCGAGCGGGACGCCCGCGCACCCGCCCCGACCAGCGACTTCCAGAAGCAGATCTCGGTCGCCGCGCAGAGCCTGTCGGCCGCCGCCGCGGACGACGACGTGGGCGGGCCGGCGGGCCGGCAGACCCTCCAGACGATCGCCGGGCTGATCACGGTCTACGCGGTCACGGTCCAGAAGTCCCAGCTCCAGCCCGACCGCAGCCTGTTGCGCGAGGCGTACCGGAGCTACGCCACCAGGATCCTGACGGAGAAGGGCACGGGTGTACAGGACCGTCTGAAGGCGCTGCAACGCCAGCAGCGCGCGGCCGTGCACCGGCAGACCTCGTTCGGCCCGCTGCTGTGGCTCGCCTGGAGCGTCAGCCTGCTGCTGGCCCTCGCCCTGGGGGCCGCGCTGGTGGAGACCCAGCTCTTCCTCCGCCGCCGTTTCCGGCGCCGGTACAACCGCCAGCTCCTGGCCGCCCTGGCGCTGTCGGCGGCCGGTGTCGCCACCGCCGTGCTGTTCACCGTGTGGACCCAGCAGGGCATGGCGGACACCCGGCGGCTGCTCGACCGTCCGCTGCCCGGACGGCTCATACCCGAAGCGGGGCGGGACGCCGCCTCGTACCTGGCGCACACCGGCTTCCGCGCGTCGGCGGCGGTGTGGATCCCGATAGGAGGCGTCCTGCTGATGGCACTGGCCGAGACGGGCCTGCGGCGGCACATCGACGACTACCGGTTCAGGCCCCGGTGAACGCGCGCCCCGGCGGCTCCGCGACGGCCGTCCCCGCGACCCGCTCCCGCCCCTCCCGCCGCCTGGTCCGCATCGTCACGGTGGTGGCGAGCTGCCTGGCCGTGCTGGCGGCGGCCCTCGTGGTGGGCGTACGCGCCCTCGGGCAGGAGCCGACCGTCACCCTGCTGGCCAACTGGACCGGCGAGGACGAGAAGAACTTCCGCCAGGCGGTCATCGAGCCGTTCGAGCGCGAGCACCACATCCGCGTCGACTACCAGGGCAGCAACGCCGAGAGCCAGGTGCTCGGCGCCGACGTCGAGGCCGGCACGCCACCCGACGTGGTGGCGCTCACCGGCCCCGGCGAACTCGCCGAGTACGCCCGGCAGAAGCAGCTCCTGCCGCTGGAAGACCTCGTGGACCAGGGGGACTTCGGCACGTTGTGGGCCAAGCCGCTGGCCGACGGGCACGTGTACTGGTTCCCCCTCAAGGCCGATCTGAAGAGCATCGTCTGGTACCCGGCGGGCGTCGGGGAGCAGGAGCGGAAGCAGGCGGCGCGCCGGCCGGCCGCGTGGTGCGTCGGCATGGGCTCCGGCGCCACCAGCGGCTGGCCCGGCACCGACTGGATCGAGGACATCCTGCTACAGCGCTACGGCCCCGGGGTCTACGAGCAGTGGGCGCGCGGCACGCTGCGCTGGGACTCGAAGCAGGTCAGGACGGCCTGGACCACCTGGCGCGACCTGGTCGGCGCCGGAGGCGACCCGGACCTCGTCCGGCGGGCCCTGCTGACCCCGTACGACGCGGCGTCGCGACCGGTCACCGCGAGCCCGCGCGGCTGCACGCTGGAGCACCAGGCGTCGTTCATCCGGGGCCGCCAGCACGCCTGGAAGGACGTCGACGGCCGCTACGAGCCCTCCGCCCGGCTGCTCCTCGGCGCCCCCGCCAACCGGGCGTGGGAGGTCTCCGCGGACCTGGTCGCCCTGCTGCACGCCACCCCGGCGGCCAAGGAACTGATCCGGTACCTGGCCTCCGCCGACACCCAACGCGCCTGGAGCGCCCAGCAGTCCGGCTTCTCCGTCCACACCGGCGTCCCGCCCGCCGGCGCCACCGACCCGGACTGGCGCCGCTCCCTGGCACGCACCCTGCGCGACCCGGAGGCCGTGCGCTGCTTCGACGCCTCCGACGCGATGCCGCCCGCGGTACGGGACGCGTTCGCCGAGGCGGCGATCGAGTTCCTCGCCCACCCGGGCCATCTGCGGGACCTCCTGCGCTCCCTGGACACCCTGAGCGCCACCCGGGGCCTGACCTGGCTGCCGTCCGTGTGCGACCCCACCCGGTGAACGTCCGGCGCGCGGACGGGGGTGCCGCGAGGGCACCCGCGTGGGCGGGGCGCCGTCCGGGTCCGGCCGCGCGTCACGCCCAGGCGGCGTACGCGCCGGCCGCCCCGTGGAGCCGGCGCCGTCCGGGACCGCTCAGTCCCGCGCCCAGGGCGGCGTGAGCGCGCGTCCCTGGGCCCGGCCCGCCTCGGCGGCCGGGCGGCGGGTGGCCGGGTCGAGGGCGTTGTCGCCGATCGCCGCGGCCGACGCCTCGTCGGGAGCGACGACCACGACCTCGGCGCCCGCCGCGCGCAGCTCCGCCACGGACCGCTCCAGCGGCCGCTCGCTGGGGAAGGGCTCGGTGGCGCCCAGCGGCACCAGCACCAGCACCCGGTCGGCACCGGCGGCGAGGTCGGCGTTGGCGACGGACCGCACCCCGCCGTCCACGTACCGGCGTCCGCCGATCGTGACCGGCGGCCACACGCCCGGCACGGCGCAGCTCGCGGCGACGGCGTCCACCAGCGGCACGCCCGAGGTGCGGTCGAAGACGCGCGGCTCACCGCTCACCGCGTCCACCGCGACGATCCGCAACGCCCGCTCCGGCCACCCGTGGGACGGCAGCCGGGACTCGATCACCGCGCGCCGCTCCGCCTCGGAGACCGTCCGCGCGTCCAGGGCCATCCGCCCGACCGCGCGCCGCACCTCCGCCAGGGAGGCGGCCGATGCCAGGGCCGCGCCGATCTCCGCCGCGAACTTCTCCAGGTCCATCTCGGCCATGATCTCGGCGGCCTGGAGGGCGGGGTCCACCTGCCGGGCGTACAGCTCCTCCAGACCCAGTCCGCTGCCCACCTGCGCCGCCACGGTGGACCCGGCGGAGGTCCCCACGAGCAGACCGGCGCCGGTCACGTCCTGCCCGGCGTCGGCGAGCCCCGCCAGCACCCCGGTGATCCAGGCGATGCCGCCCACGCCCCCGCCGCCCAGCACCAGCGCCTCGTTCATGTCCGCCCCTTCCGCAGAGCCCTAGGTCCCCGCGTACGACACCACAGGCGACGGCGGGGGGACAACCGCCGGGCATCGCGGACAGAACTCGTCCGCAAGGGGTGTCAGCGTACGGTCATGACCCACAGCACAGGGAAGCGGAGCGGGCCGGGAAGCGCACCCGTCATGGACGTCCGGGCGCTGAACCGCGCCACCCTCGCCCGGCAGCTCCTGCTGAGCCGGTCCACGCGGCCGGCCGGGGACGCGGTGAGCCATCTCCTCGGACTCCAGGCGCAGAACACCAGGCCCCCGTACTACGCCCTCGCCGCCCGGCTGGACGGCTTCACGCCGGAGCGGCTGTCGGCGCTCATGGCCGGCCGGGACGTGGCCCGGATCGTCACCCTGCGCTCCACGATCCACACCCACACCGCCGACGACTGCCTGACCCTGCCGTCCTTCGCCCAGCCGGCCAGCGACCGCGGACTGGGGGCCTTCCGCGCGGGGCTGACCGGCGTCGGCCTGGACCGGCTCGCGGCCGTCGCCCGGGAGCTGGTGGAGGCCGAGCCGCGGACCCTGGCCGACTTGCGCGCGGCGCTCGGCGCCGAGTGGCCGGACGCCGACCCGCAGGCCCTCGCCGTGGCGGCCCGCTGCACGCTCCCGCTCGTCCAGGTGACCCCGCGCGGCCTGTGGGACGAGAGCGGCCAGGTCGCGCTCACCACCGCCGAGCACTGGCTGGGCCGCCCCGCAGGGCCCGCCCCCGAGCCGGACGCCGTGGTCCTGCGCTACCTCGCGGCCTTCGGCCCCGCCTCCGTGCGGGACATGCAGACCTGGTGCGGACTCACCCGGCTCGGGCCCGCCTTCGAACGCCTGCGCCCCCGGCTGCTGACCTTCCGTGACCTACGCGGCGTCGAGCTCTTCGACCTCCCCGACGCCCCGCGCCCCGACCCGGCCACCCCCGCACCGCCCCGCTTCCTGCCCGAGTTCGACAACCTCCTGCTCTCCCACGCCGACCGCACCCGGGTCGTACCGCCCGAGCACCGCGGCCGGCACTGGCAGGGCAACCAGGCCTACCGCACGCTGCTGGTCGACGGTTTCCTGGCCGGTCTGTGGAAGCTCGACGGCGGCACCCTCGTCATCGAGACCTTCGCCGAGCCGGACAGGGCACGGCGCGAGGAGGTGACCGCGGAGGCGGAACGGATGCTCGCGGTCATGCACCCGGGCACCGCGTACGACATCCGGTTCGGGCACGTCGTACGGCGGTAGGGCGCCGCCCGACCGACCGCAGGGGTGGAGAGGGGGCGTTGCGGGCCGCTCGTGGTGGCCCGCAACGCCCCCCGGCCGTTACCCGAGCGGTGCTCGGGAAGTCTTCCGGGTCACGAGCCGACCTGCGCGGTCACCAGGTCCGAGAAGGTGGTCAGCCGGGTGTAGACACCCGGGTAACCGGCCTCCGCGCACCCCTCGCCCCAGGAAGTGATCCCTGCCAGGACGCCCCCGATGAGCAGGGGACCGCCGCTGTCGCCCTGGCAGGTGTCAACGCCGCCGGACGTGTATCCGGCGCAGACCATGTCGGACTGGACGAAGTCCGAACCGTAGGAGGAGCGGCAGCTGGAGTCGGACACGACCGGGACGGTCGCGGTCCGCAGCTGGTTGGAGGAGCCGCCGTTCTCCGAGGTGGTCCCCCAGCCGAGGATGCGGGCGGTGGTGCCGGCCGCGTACACGCTCGTCTGGGAGGAGGTGACGTACTTCGCCGTGGTGTACGGCATCGACGTCGAGAGGGTCAGCACGGCCACGTCGTCGCCGTTGGTGGCGTCCGTGTAGTCCGGGTTGATCCAGATCTTGCTGACCCGGCTCACCGTGCCGTTGGTGCCGTTGAGGTAGGTCCGGCCGCCGACCACGCGGACGCTGCCCGTGGTCTCGCCGGCCATGCAGTGCGCGGCCGTCACCACTTTGTTGGGCGCCACCAGGGTGCCGCCGCAGAACTGGTTCTGGGACGCGTCCGTGATCTGCATCATGAACGGGTACGCGGTCGTCGTGGTGGTCGTACCGCCGACGATGGGCTGGGGGGCGGCGCTCGCCGTGGGGGAGGCGAGCAGCGCGGACGCCGCGGCGGCGGCGGCCACCACGGTCGCGGCGGTCCTTCTTGCACGTGTGAGCCCGAACATGAGTCTCCTCAGTGGGGTTGCACCGGTGGGGGGTTCGCGCGGGTCTGTGTGGGGGGTTTGCATGGGGGTCGCGGGACCGACCCCCATGTGCCCGGGCGAGCGGCACGCCCATTACGCTAGGACCCGGCACCCTCGGCTCCCAATGAGGGAACCCCCTAGGGGGTTGGGTGAGGGAAAACCCTCGGTCCGGTTCAGTTAACAAGAGCACCGCTCAGGGCGCGCGGTGACCTGCCGCCAATCGGACGATGTCCACCCGCGAGCGGATCCCCAGCTTGCGGTAGACCCGCGTCAGGGTCGCCTCCACCGTCTTCACGCTGATGAACAGCCGGGCCGCGATCTCCCGGTTCGTGGCTCCCTCCATGACGAGCGCGGCGACCTGACGCTCCATCGCGGCCAGCGCGTGCAGCGCGTCCAGGGCCTCCGGCACGGCCGGCGCGGGTTCCGGTACGGCGGTGGCCGGGGATTCGTCCACCTGGCGCAGCCAGGGCAGCGCCCGGCAGCGCCGGAACAGCCGGGTGGCTTCCTCGAACACGCCCGGCCCGGCCCCCGGGCCGCCGCGCAGCCGGGCCAGCGCGAACGCGGCCCGTGCCTCCTCCAGGCCGTAGCCGAGCTTGCCGAGCCGGTCCTGAGCGGACGTCAGCTGGGCGAGCGCGGCCTCCCGGTCGCCCCGGGCGGCGCGCACCAGCGCCTCGGACCGGTCGAGCACGGCGAGGACGCTCTCCCGGCCGAGCCGCAGCGCGTGTTCCCGGCTGACGTCGATGACGTCCTGCGCCTCGGCCGTCTCACCGATCAGGACGAGCGCCTCGGCGAGGTCGCCGTGCCAGCGGCCCCGCGCCGGGTCGGTGATGCCGAGGCCCAGCTCCAGGGTGCGCACCCGGCGCAGCGAGCGCACGGTGCCCGCCGGGTCCCCGGCCACCAGCTGGGCGTACCCGAGGGCGCCCAGCGCCCGCGACAGGTACATCTGGTCGCCGTCCTCCTCGGCGTGGTGCGCCGCTTCCCGGGCCAGGGCCAGGGCGCGGTCCACGTCGCCGCCGGAGGCCTCGGCGAGCGAGGTGAGCATCGCCGAGGCGGTCTCGCCGATCCCGGAGTCCCGGGCGAGCCGCAGGCCGTCGCGGGCCAGTTCCAGGGCCCGCCCGCAGTGCCCGGCGCGCAGCTCGGTCTCGGCGAGACCGCGCAGGAAGTGCACCTCGCTCTCCACCGAGCCGCGCCGGCGCACCTCGCGCAGCAGCCCGGTGACCGCGGCCCGGGCCTCGGCCAGCTGGTCCCCCATGACCAGCCAGCGGAACCGGGCGCTGCCCGCGCCGTTGTGATGCCACGCCACCCGGGGGTCCTGGGGCTCCTTCAGGGCCCGCTTGATGGTGCGGGGCGCCTCCGGATGGCCCATCAGGGTCTCGGTCTGCGCCTGGAAGGCGAGGGAGAGCAGCTCGGTGCGCCGGTCCTCGCCGCGGGCGGCCAGCCCGGCGGCGTGCGCGGCGGCCTCCCGGGCCTCGGTGAAGTCGCCCTCCACGATGAGCGCCCGCCAGGCCAGCTGGTAGTGGACCAGGGCGAGCAGCCGGGGGTCGTCGCCGGCGTCGGCGAGGGCCTGCGGGAAGACGGCGTCGACCTCGGCCATGGTGTGGCCGGCGGTGTCGATGACGATCATCCAGGCCCGTACCCGGTCGGCGGGCACGGTCGCCCGGGCGAGCACCTCCCGGGCGATGTCCCGGGCCAGGTCGACCTCGCCGGCGGTGATGGCGTCCTCGGCGGCCGTCAGCCGGCGTTCCTGCGGGCTCGGGGCGCCGTCGGCGGGGGTGTGCCGGGCGGCGAGCAGCCCCAGCTGGGCGGCGACCGAGGGCGCTCCGCGGTCCCGGGCGAGGGCGGCGGCCTCGGCGAGCCGGGCGGCGACCTCCGGGTCGGTGCCGGTGGTGGCCAGGGCCAGGTGCCGGGCCCGTTCGATCGGGTCGGAGGCCGCGGTGGACAGCGCCGCGTGCGCGGCCCGCCGTTCGTGGGCGGGCGCCTCCGCGTACAGCGCGGCCGATATCAGCGGGTGCGCGAACCGTACGGCCGGGGCGTCCGGCTCGGTGGCCAGCAGCCCGAGTTCGGCGGCCTGGGCGCACTCGGCCTCGGCGTTCTTCCGGCCGGCCGCGTGCAGCAGGGCCGGGGTGGGGCGGGCGCCGGCGCTGGCCACCAGCAGGGTGCGGCGGGCCTCCACCGAGAGCATGTCCAGCCGGCTGAGCACCAGGGCGCGCAGCGAGGTCGGCACGGGCAGCGGCTCGCCCGGCCGGGGCGGGGTGGGGCTGTCGGCGAGGGCGCGGCCCAGTTCCAGGGCGAAGAGCGGGTTGCCGCCGCTGGTGCGGTGGATCTCGCGGACCGTGGAGCGGGACAGGCAGCCGTGGCCGCGGTGGTCGAGCAGCTCGGCGACCTGGGTGCGCGAGAGCGGGCCCAGCCGGACCGCGAGGGTGCCCGGCGGACAGGCACGCAGGTGGCGGTCGTACTCCTGGCTCTGCCGGCCCTCCGTGCGGACCGCGCACAGCAGTTGCACCGGGGTGCCCTCCAGGCGCCGGGCGGCGAAGCCGAGGAGTTCCGCGCTGGCCGGGTCCAGCCACTGGAGGTCGTCGGCGACCACCAGGACGGGGCCGTGGACGGCGAGGGCGCGCAGCGCGGAGAGCACGGCGAGGCGCAGGGCGAGTCCGTCGCGCTGGAGGCTGGACTCGCCGCGGCCGGTGAGCGCCGACTCCAGGGCGGTGCGCTGGGCGGCGGGCAGCCGCGGGGAGACCTCGTCGAGCACCAGGCCGAGGAGGTCGGCGAGGGCGAGGAAGGGCAGGTGCGATTCGGACTCGGTCGCCGAGCAGCGCAAGACCGTGCGCGCGGTGGCGCCGTATTCCTCGGCCAATGCCCGCAGGACGGTGGATTTCCCTATTCCGGCGGGGCCGTGGAGCAGCACACTGCCCCCGGAGGCGAGTCGCTCACGGGCGTCGGCGAACAGCTCCTCGCGGCCTATGACCAGGTCGGGGCGGCACCTGGCAGGCTCCTTGAAGTCCCGTCGCACGGTCACCGCTCCCCTCGTGTGTCGTGTCCGGAGCAAATTCTAGGCAACGATCCCTGAAATCCGGACGGAAGCCCTGGTGAGGGAAA
This sequence comes from Streptomyces sp. NPDC047841, assembly GCF_040704085.1. Classification (NCBI taxonomy): domain Bacteria; kingdom Bacillati; phylum Actinomycetota; class Actinomycetes; order Kitasatosporales; family Streptomycetaceae; genus Streptomyces; species Streptomyces sp. NPDC047841. The sequence goes on along the minus strand of NZ_JBEYRP010000001.1, from coordinate 83,703 downwards.
TAACAAACGGTCAAGCAGAGGGAAATTCAAAGTAGCGCCGGATGAATGGTCAGGTTTCCTGACCAACGGGTTTCCGGATCGGCGGGTTGCATGACCGTCAGGTTTCCCGGCCGGCTCCGGGCTACGGCAGCAGCCCCGCCCTGCGCGCCGCGGTGACCGCCTCCCCTCGCGTGTGCGCGCCCAGCTTCCGCATCGCCGAACGCAGATACCCCTTGACCGTCTCGGGGCCGATGCCCAGCCGCTCGGCCACCGCCGCGTTGGTGGCCCCCGCCGCCACCCAGGACAGCACGTCCACCTCGCGTGGCGCCAGGGTCACGCTCCCGGCTCGCGGCGGCGCGGTCAGCAGGCCGCACGCGGACAGCAGTTCGGCCCGCAGCCGCGGATCGGCGATCCGCGGGGCCAGCGCCCGCAGTGCCGCGTGCGCCTCGCGCACCTGTTCCCACGCGGCACCGCCCTCGGGGACGGTCCGCTCGGGCCGGGCCGCCGCCAGCAACTCCCGCGCCCCGTCCCGCACCACCAGCGCCTGCTCCACGTCCCGCGCCACCGCCACCGCCGCGTCCAGCGTGCGGTCACCGAGCGGCCGGGCCGAGCGCAGCGCGCCGTACAGCACCCCGCGCACCCGGCGCCGCACCACCACCGGTACGGCGAGCACCGCCCGGATGCCCTCGGCGGCCACCGGCACGTCGTACTCGTGGCTGATCCGGCGTGAGCTGGAGTAGTCGGTCACCGCGCACGGCCGGGCCAGCGCCACCGCCTTGCCGCCGAGCCCGCTGCCCGAGGTCACCGCGAGCGAGCGCAGCGCCGCGGTGGTCGTGCCGCTCAGCTCGCTGATCCGGATCTGCGGCCGGCCGGACTCCACCAGGCCGCCGAAGGCCACGGGCAGTCCCGTCACCCGCCGCAGCCGGGCCAGCGCGCCGCAGATCTCCACCGTCCCCACCGCGTCTGCCGTCACCCGTCCGCCCTTTCGGCCGCCCACACCCCCGTTCGGGGGTAGTGAGACCCGCATCACGGATTAGACGATGCCAGAGAGCCGCCCGGCAATGGTCCGGAGCATAGGAGGAGAACCGATGACGACGGCGACGGAGATGTTCCGCAGGGCACGGGACTTCCTGCTGGAACACCGAGAGGACTACGCCACCGCCTACGAGGGCTTCCGCTGGCCCCGGCCCGAGCACTTCAACTGGGCGCTGGACTGGTTCGACGAGATCGCCGACGGCAACGACCGCACCGCGCTGCACATCGTCGAGGAGGACGGCTCCGAGACCCGGCTCTCCTTCGCCGAACTGTCCGAGCGGTCGAACCGGGTGGCCCGGTGGCTGCGCGAGCGCGGGGTCGCCGCCGAGGACCGCGTCCTCGTCATGCTCGGCAACCAGGCCGAGCTGTGGGAGACCGCGCTGGCCGCGATGAAGCTGCGCGCGGTCGTCATCCCGGCCACCCCGCTGCTCGGCCCGGCCGACCTCGCCGACCGGGTGGAGCGGGGGCGGGTGAAACACGTCGTCGTCCGGGCGGAGGACACCGCCAAGTTCGCCGACGTGCCCGGCGCCTACACCCGCATCTCGGTCGGCGGCCTGCCGCAGGAGGGCTGGGAGCCGTACGAGGACGCCTACGCGGGCCCCGCCGACTTCGTCCCGGACGGCCCGACGCTGGCCGACGACCCGCTGATGCTGTACTTCACCTCCGGGACGACCGCCCGCCCCAAGCTGGTCGAGCACACCCACACCTCGTACCCGGTCGGGCACCTGGCCACCATGTACTGGATCGGCCTCCAGCCCGGCGACGTCCACCTGAACATCTCCTCGCCCGGCTGGGCCAAGCACGCCTGGTCCAACCTGTTCGCGCCGTGGAACGCGGAGGCGACGGTGTTCGTCTTCAACTACACCCGCTTCGACGCGGCCCGGCTGATGGCCGAGATGGACCGGGCCGGCGTGACCACGTTCTGCGCGCCGCCGACCGTGTGGCGGATGCTCATCCAGGCCGACCTCGGCCAGCTGCGCACCCCGCCCCGCGAGATCGTGGCCGCGGGCGAGCCGCTCAACCCCGAGGTCATCGAGCAGGTCCGGCGCGCCTGGGGGGTGACCGTCCGGGACGGCTTCGGGCAGACCGAGACGGCCGTGCAGGTCTCCAACAGCCCCGGCCAGCCACTGAAGACCGGTTCCATGGGACGTCCCAGCCCCGGCTTCCGGGTGGAACTGCTGGACCCGGTCTCCGGCGCTCCCGGCGCCGCCGAGGGCGAGATCGCGCTCGACCTCGCCGAGCGCCCGGTCGGCCTGATGACCGGCTACCACGGCGACCCGGACCGCACGGCCGAGGCCATGGCGGGCGGCTACTACCGCACCGGGGACATCGCCGCCAGGGACGAGGAGGGCTACCTCACCTACATCGGGCGCAGCGACGACGTCTTCAAGGCCTCCGACTACAAGGTGAGTCCGTTCGAGCTGGAGAGCGCCCTGCTGGAGCACGAGGCGGTCGCCGAGGCGGCCGTCGTCCCCGCCCCGGACGAGCTGCGGCTCGCGGTGCCCAAGGCGTACGTCGTCCTCGCCGAGGGCTGGGAACCCGGCCCGGACACCGCGAAGGTCGTCTTCGAGCACTCCCGTGACGTGCTCGCGCCGTACAAGCGCATCCGCCGGCTGGAGTTCGGGGCGCTGCCCAAGACCGTCTCGGGCAAGATCCGCCGGATCGAGCTGCGCGAGGCCACGGCGGCCGGCTCGGAGAACGAGTACCGCGAGGAGGACTTCCGGTGACCCCGCAGCTGTCGTACACGCACGGGACGAGCCCGACCGTCCTGCTCGGCGACACCATCGGCGCCAACCTGGACCGTGCCGTGGCGGCCTGGCCGGACCGCGAGGCGCTGGTCGACGTGCCGTCAGGGCGGCGCTGGACGTACGCGGAATTCGGCGCGGCCGTCGAGGAGCTGGCGCAGGCCCTGGTGGTCAGTGGCGTCGCCAAGGGCGACCGGGTGGGCATCTGGGCGGTCAACTGCCCCGAGTGGGTGCTGGTGCAGTACGCCACCGCCCGCGTCGGCGCCGTCATGGTCAACATCAACCCCGCCTACCGCACCCACGAGGTCGAGTACGTCCTCAGGCAGTCGGGCGTCTCGCTGCTGGTGGCCTCCCTCAGCCACAAGACGAGCGACTACCGGGCGATGGCCGAGCACGTGCGGGGCAACTGCCCCGAGTTGCGCGAGATCGTGTACATCGGCGACCCGAGCTGGGAGGAACTGCTGCGGCGGGCGACGCCCGGGGTGTCGTACGAGGAGCTGTCCTGCGACGACCCCATCAACATCCAGTACACCTCGGGCACGACCGGCTTCCCGAAGGGCGCCACCCTCTCCCACCACAACATCCTCAACAACGGCTACTTCGTGGGGGAGGCGATCGCCTACAGCGAGCAGGACCGCGTCTGCATCCCGGTGCCCTTCTACCATTGCTTCGGCATGGTCATGGGCAATCTGGCGGCCACCTCGCACGGCGCCTGCATGGTCATACCGGCGCCGTCCTTCGACCCGGCGGCCACCCTGGAGGCGGTGCAGCGGGAGCGGTGCACCTCGCTGTACGGCGTCCCCACCATGTTCATCGCGGAGCTGAACCTCCCCGGCTTCGCCTCCTACGACCTCTCCACCCTGCGCACCGGCATCATGGCGGGCTCCCCCTGCCCGGTGGAGGTGATGAAGCGGGTGGTGGCCGAGATGCACATGGAGCAGGTCTCCATCTGCTACGGCATGACGGAGACGTCCCCGGTGTCGTTGCAGACGCGGATCGAGGACGACCTGGAGCACCGCACCGCGACCGTCGGCCGGGTCCTGCCCCATCTGGAGGTCAAGGTGGTCGACCCGGCCACCGGGGTCACCCGGCCACGGGGCGAGGCGGGCGAGTTGTGCACCCGCGGCTACAGCGTGATGCTCGGCTACTGGAACGAGCCGGAGAAGACGGCCGAGGCCATCGACGCGGGCCGCTGGATGCACACCGGGGACCTGGCGGTGATGCGCGAGGACGGGTACGTCGAGATCGTCGGCCGGATCAAGGACATGATCATCCGGGGGGGCGAGAACGTCTACCCGCGCGAGGTCGAGGAGTTCCTGTACGCCCACCCGGGGATCCGGGACGTCCAGGTCGTCGGGGTGCCGCACGAGCGGTACGGCGAGGAGGTCCTCGCGTGTGTCATCCCGAGCGACCCCGCCGACCCCCTCACGCTGGAGGAGCTGCGGGACTTCTGCGCGGGACGGCTCGCGCACTACAAGATCCCCAGCAGGCTCCAGCTCCTCGACGCCTTCCCGATGACGGTGTCGGGGAAGGTCCGCAAGGTGGAGCTGCGGGACAGGTACGGGGTGTGATCCGGGTGTGAGGCGGCCGGGAACGAGCATGCGGTGGATGTCCCACGGCGGTCCTCGGGGGAAGGACCCCGGGGAAGGGCGGCCGGCGGGGCGGTCAGGTCCGCCCGTCCCGCGTCCTCGTTCCCCGCTCCGGTGCGCCCCTGGTGTGCAGGGCCTCGGCGGGGTCGTTCACGGGCTGGGGCACGCCCGCGAGGCCGAGCACGAACAGCGGGATGCCGAGGGCGTCCGCGCCGGCCCGGGCGGCGTCGGTGTGGCCGGCGAGGGAGAAGTGCGCGCACTCGGCGGACTCGGTCATCGCCGTCAGCCACAGGCACTCCACGTCCCTCGGGCCGGCCGGCCGCACGGTCGGGTCCACCTGGGCGAGCAGCCCGCGGGCGGCGAGCCCGATGCCGGTCACAGGCCGCTGGTCGGCCCGGCGGATGTCCCGGTAACCGAGCCAGCGGAGGTACAGCGCGGCGGTGGTGACGGCGTCCCGGGCGGTACGGATGGTGCGGGGCTGGAAGGGGGGACGGTGACCGGGCGCGGGGCGGGCGCCGACCCGACCCGGCGCGTCGGCCGGCCCACCTGAACGGGCGGGTTCCCGTGTGTCGGTGGGTGTGTCGGGAGTGGCGGGTTCCCGTGCGTCGGCGGGTGTGTTGGGAGTGGCGGGTTCCCGTGCGTCGGCGGGTCGGCTTGGACCAGCCGGTCCCCGTGCGTCGGTGGGTGTGTCGGGAGTGGCGGGTTCCCGTGCGTCGGCGGGTCGGCTTGGACCAGCCGGTCCCCGTGCGTCGGCGGGTGTGTTGGGAGTGGCGGGTTCTCGTCTGTCGGTGGGTCGGCTCGGACTGGCGGGTTCCGGTGCGTCGGTGGGTCGGCTCGGTCTGGCGGGTTCCCGTGCGTCGGTGGGTGTGTTGGGACCAGCCGGTCCCTGCGCGCCGACAGGTTCCTCCGGGCCGGCCGGTGCCGCTGGGCCGATGGGCCCCCCTGGGCCGACGGGTCGCCCTGGGCCGGCGGTTGCCCCTGGGCTGGCGGCCCCACCTGGGCCGGCGGGTCCTTCTGGGTCGGCGGGCCTCCCGGGGCCGATGGGTCCTCCGGGACCGGCGGGTCCCCGGGTGCCCTTCGCTGGGTGCGGGCCGGTGGGTTCCGGTGGGCCGGTGGGGCGCTGCAGGTCGGCCGGGGGCCAGGTGCCGCCCGGGTCCCGCGTCCCCGGTGGTCCCCCCGCGCCGGGCGGCCCCCACGTCCCCGCCTCCGGTTCCGCCGGCCACGCCCCCGTCACCGGAATGCGCAGGACCGTGCCGCACGGGCAGCCCAGTTCGGGGCGGGGCCAGTGGCCCAGGCGCCCGCAGCCGGCGCACGGCAGCGTGAGCCACTCGTCGTCCCAGGCGCGGTGCGCCGCCACGGCCGGTTCGGCAGCCGGGTCCAGCCGGGGCGCGGCCGGTGCCCCGCACGCGCAGGGATACGCCGGCGCGGTGTAGACGTGCGTGCGCCGGCAGGCCGGGCAGCGCACCGGAACGCTCTCGGGCATGTCCCACTCCAAGGCGTCGCGTCGGGACGGCGCTCCCATGGTGCTCCTCCCCGGCCGCCCCTGTCCGGCGCTTGCCGGTGTCCGGACCACTCTTGACGGCCTTGTCGCACCCCCTTACATTGCTTCCAGATAGCAGAAGTAAGTTTCCGTTATACGGAAAACATGGGTGCTCACCGCGGGGCGCGACGGGAGTACGCATCCGACAGCCGAAGCAGGAGTACTCGATGGCTCGTATGACCGCTGCCCGCGCGGCAGTTGAGATCCTCAAGCGCGAGGGCGTCACCGACGCCTTCGGTGTGCCGGGCGCGGCGATCAACCCGTTCTACAAGGCCCTCAAGGAGGGCGGCGGCATCAACCACACCCTCGCCCGCCACGTCGAGGGCGCCTCGCACATGGCCGAGGGCTACACCCGGACCACGCCGGGCAACATCGGTGTCTGCATCGGCACTTCCGGCCCGGCCGGCACCGACATGATCACCGGTCTGTACTCGGCGATCGGCGACTCCATCCCGATCCTGTGCATCACGGGCCAGGCGCCCACCCACGTGATCCACAAGGAGGACTTCCAGGCCGTCGACATCGCCTCGATCGCGGGGCCGGTCACCAAGATGGCCGTCACCGTCCTGGAGGCCGCGCAGGTCCCCGGTGTCTTCCAGCAGGCGTTCCACCTGATGCGCTCCGGCCGCCCCGGCCCGGTCCTGATCGACCTGCCGATCGACGTCCAGCTCACCGAGATCGAGTTCGACCCGGAGACGTACGAGCCGCTGCCCGTCTACAAGCCGGCCGCGACCCGCGCCCAGATCGAGAAGGCCCTCACCTTTCTTCTGGAGTCGCAGCGCCCCGTCATCGTCGCCGGCGGCGGCGTCATCGGAGCCGACGCGGCCGACCTGCTGGTGGAGTTCGCCGAGCTGACCGGCACCCCCGTCATCCCGACCCTGATGGGCTGGGGCGTGCTGCCCGACGACCACGAGCTGAACGCCGGCATGGTCGGCGTGCAGACCTCGCACCGCTACGGCAACGCCACCTTCCTGGAGTCGGACTTCGTCCTCGGCATCGGCAACCGCTGGGCCAACCGCCACACCGGCTACAAGCTCGACGTCTACCGCGGGGACCGGAAGTTCGTCCACGTCGACATCGAGCCCACCCAGATCGGCAAGATCTTCCCGCCGGACTACGGGGTCGTCTCCGACGCCAGGGCCGCGCTGGAGCTGTTCGTCGAGGTGGCGAAGGAGCTGAAGGCCGGGGGCAGGCTCCCCGACCGCTCCGACTGGGTCGCCGCCACCCAGGAGCGCAAGGCCACGCTGCTGCGCCGTACCCACTTCGACAACGTGCCGATGAAGCCGCAGCGCGTGTACGAGGAGATGAACAGGGCCTTCGGCCCGGACACCCGGTACGTCACCACGATCGGCCTCTCCCAGATCGCCGGCGCGCAGATGCTGCACGTGTACAAGCCGCGCCACTGGATCAACTGCGGCCAGGCCGGCCCGCTCGGCTGGACCATCCCGGCCGCGATCGGCGTCGCCAAGGCCGACCCGGACTCCCCGGTCGTCGCGCTCTCCGGCGACTACGACTTCCAGTTCCTGATCGAGGAGCTGGCGGTCGCCGCGCAGCACAGGATCCCGTACGTCCACGTGCTGGTGAACAACGCCTACCTGGGCCTGATCCGGCAGGCGCAGCTCGGCCTGGACATCGACTTCCAGGTGAACCTGGAGTTCGAGAACGTCAACACGCCCGAGATCGGTGTCTACGGCGTCGACCACGTCAAGGTCGCCGAGGGGCTGGGCTGCAAGGCGATCCGGGTCACCGACCCGGACGAGCTGGGCGCCGCCTTCGAGCAGGCGAAGAAGCTGGCCGCCGAGTACCGGGTGCCGGTCGTCGTCGAGGCGATCCTGGAGCGGATCACCAACATCTCGATGAGCCGCACCATGGACATCAGCGACATCAGCGAGTTCGAGGACCTGGCCACCGAGCCCGGCCACGCGCCGACGTCCATCAAGCCGCTGAAGGTCTGATCCGCCGCACGCACCGCGCACCGCGGGGGCGGCCCGTCGTCCGGACGGGCCGCCCCCGCGTCGTACGCGCGCCCGGTCCTCAGTCGAACCCGCCGCCCCCGCCGCAGCCACCCCCGTAGTCGTGACCGCCGTGGCCGTGCCCCCCGTCGCCGTGGCCGCCGTACCCACCGCCACCGCCGTCCCGGCCGTCGTCCCCGCCCTCGCCCCCCACGACGTACCGGAAGGCCGTGCCCCGGCCGAACGGGAAGCGGCCCTCGTCCGCGAGCGCGCCCCGGCCGGTGAGCCCCGCTTCGCGGGCGAAACGCGGGGCGAGGGCGGTCAGGGCCCGCCCGCCGTACAGCGCGACGGCCAGCAGCACCTCGTCCTGCGACAGCCCGTCCGGCCCCTCGGGCAGCGGACGGCGCGCGCGGAGGTCCGCCAGCAGACGGCGGGCCGCACGGGTGCGGCCCGGCGGCAGCACCCGCAGCAGCCCCTGCGCCGCCAGCTCGGCCCGCATCCGGGCGAGGGCCCGCCGCACCACCGCGCGGGCGGGCAGCTCCCGGGGGCCGGCGGGCCGGTAGAGGGCGGTGCGGACGGCCTTCTCCAGCGGATGCGGCAGGGGCCCGGCGTCGCCGGCCGCGCTCTTGCGCAGCGTGCCCGGCCGGCCCGCCTCGACCGCGCCGCGCAGATGCATCCCGAGCACCGCGACGGTGAGGGCGGCACGGTCGCCCCCGCGCAGCAGAGCGACCGCGCACGGGTCCGGCGGATTCGGCGCCGTACGGTTCATGAGACACCCCCGTACGGGGCCCGTCGCCCCCGTGCCGACGGGCCCCGTCTGCCCTCAATGTGCCCTGCCGACGGGGTGGTTCAAGCCTGCGCCGCGGTCTTCAGAGGTTGATTTGAGGGTGGCGCACCCGGTCTACGACCGCTGCCGTACGCGCCGCCGTCACCACTCGTGCTCCGACAGCCCCGGCCAGTCGTCCGGGCCGCCGCCCTGCCATTCGATCAGGTCGCTCTGCTCCACCTCGATCCGGTCCAGATCGGCCAGCCGCAGGATCTCCACGACGTCGTCGAGATGCGAGGCGATCCCCAGCGTCACGTCCCCCTCGGTCACCCGCCGGGAACCGTCCAGCGCCGGGGGGTGGACCACGATGTGCGGGTAATGGGTCGGATTGGCCATGCCTTCAGCCTGCGGCGCGCGAAGCGGATCTGCACGCCGGGACGGTGTCCGCACCGCACGTCACCCGGGCCGAGGTGCTCACCTGCAAGGAGCTGCCGGACAACGCCGAACGCTCCCTCACCGGGGGACATGACCCCGGTGCCGGGAGCGCTTGGTGGCCGTCCGACGGCGCGAGGCTGGGCGCGACAGGTCGTTCGCGCCGCCGGACGGGGCGGGTGGGCCCCTCGGGAGGGGCCGGGCGGGACCGCGGTGGACGCGACGGAACCGGGTTCCCTTCCCTCTGGTCGAGAAGGGGACGCGGGTCCTTCACCACCGCACTGGCTCGCGGGCCACCGCGGTCCTCGCCCTGCCCGCGCGCCGCGCCGGCGGCCATCCCTCATCCGGGCCGTCCGGCGTGCCGCGCGGGCCGCGTGCGGAGATCGTGACCTCCCGTCAGATCCCGCACGCAGCTTGCGGTTCCTCGCTGTTCAGTCCTCGCGCAGGGCGCGGACCGCCTCCTCCACGCGCTTGCCGTACCCGGGGTCGGCGGCGTGGAAGTGGGCCAGGTTCTTCTCGATCACGTCGTCGCGGGAGACCTGCGCGAGGCCGCCGGCGATGTTCGCGACCAGGCGGGACTTCTCCTCCGGCGACATCAGGCGGTACAGCTCGCCGGCCTGGAAGAAGTCGTCGTCCTTGGTGTGCAGGGGCGCCTCGTGGGTGCCCGTGTGGCCCGAGACGGCCAGCGGGGCCGACAGGGGGCGGCCGGTCTCGACCGGGCCGTCGTAGGAGTTCGGCTCGTAGTTCTTGGCGTGGCGGCCCTGCGCGTTGAGCGCCATGAAGCCGTCCCGGCCGTAGTTGCGCGCGCCGCCGGGAACCGCCTTCGGGGCGTTCACGGGCAGCAGGGTGTGGTTGACGCCGAGGCGGTAGCGGTGGGCGTCGGCGTAGGCGAACAGGCGGCCCTGGAGCATCTTGTCCGGGGACGGGCCGATGCCGGGCACGAAGTTGTTCGGGGAGAACGCGGCCTGCTCCACCTCGGCGAACACGTTGTCCGGGTTGCGGTCGAGGACCAGGCGGCCCACCCGCTGGAGCGGGTAGTCCCCGTGCGGCCACACCTTGGTCAGGTCGAACGGGTTGAAGCGGTAGTCCGCCGCCTCGGCCGCCGGCATGATCTGCACGTACAGCGTCCAGGACGGGTGCACGCCCCGCTCGATCGCCTGGAGCAGGTCGGTCTGGTGGGAGGCGGGGTCCTTGCCGGCCAGCTCCTGCGCCTGCTCGGCGGACAGGCAGCGGATGCCCTGGTTCGTCTTGAAGTGGTACTTGACGAAGAAGGCCTCGCCCTCGGCGCTCGTCCACTGGTAGGTGTGCGAGCCGTAGCCGTTCATGTGCCGGTACGACGCCGGGATGCCGCGGTCGCCCATCAGCCAGGTCACCTGGTGCGTGGCCTCGGGGGAGTGCGCCCAGAAGTCCCAGACGTTGTCCGGCTCCTGGCGGCCCGTGAACGGGTCCCGCTTCTGCGAGTGGATGAAGTCGGGGAACTTGACGGGGTCCTTGATGAAGAACACGGGGGTGTTGTTGCCGACGAGGTCGTAGTTGCCCTCCTCGGTGTAGAACTTCACCGCGAAACCGCGCGGGTCGCGCACGGCGTCGGCGCCGCCGAGGGAGTCGGCCACGGTCGAGAAGCGCACGAACACCTCGGTGCGCTTGCCGATCTCGCCGAGGAAGGCGGCGTGGGTGTAGCCGGTGACGTCGTCCGTCACCTCGAAGTGGCCGTACGCGCCGGAGCCGCGGGCGTGCACCACACGCTCCGGGATCCGCTCGCGGTTGAAGCGCGCGAGCTTCTCCAGGAGGTGCTGGTCCTGGATCAGGAGCGGGCCGCCGACGCCGGCGGAGGCGGAGTTCTGGTTGTCGGCGACCGGGGCGCCGGACTCGGTGGTGAGCACGCGCTGCGACATCGTGGACCTTCCATGCGGGTGTCAGCGGAAACCTGTTTCCGCTTCGTGGAGCCTAGAAGTGCGGCGATCTGAGCGTCAACAGTTTGTTGAACTGAATCAGGGCCGGAGTGGAGCCGGGGTGGAGGTGGTTCCGGGCCGCGGCGCCGCCTGGGCGCGACAGGACAGGTGTCGGCGGCGCCGCGGCCCGGAAGTCGGTGCGGGCCCGTCAGACCTGGGCGCCGGACAGGCGCTCCACGGCCCGCAGCAGGGCCGAGTGGTCCAGCCCCCCGTCGCCCTGGGCGCGCAGCGACGCGACCAGCTGGGCGACCACGGCGCCGACCGGCAGGGCCGCGCCGACGGCGCGGGCGGCGTCGGTGACGATGCCCATGTCCTTGTGGTGCAGGTCGATGCGGAAGCCCGGCGTGAAGTCGCGGTTCAGGAAGTTGTCCTTCTTGCGCGTCAGCACGGTCGAGCCGGCGAGGCCGCCGCCCAGCACGTCCAGCGCGGCCTTCAGGTCCACGCCCGACTTCTCCAGGAAGACCACGGCCTCCGCGCACGCCTGGATGTTGACGGCGACGATCAGCTGGTTGGCCGCCTTCACGGTCTGGCCCGAGCCGTGCGGACCGCACAGCACGATGGTCTTTCCGAGCGCCTCGAAGACCGGCCTGGCCTCGTCGAAGTCGGCCTGCTCGCCGCCGACCATGATCGACAGTACGGCCTCGACGGCACCGGCCTCGCCGCCGGAGACGGGCGCGTCCAGGACGCGGACGCCCTTCTCCTTCGCGTTCCTCGCGAGGTCTACGGAGGTCTGCGGGGTGATGGAGGACATGTCGATCAGCAGGGCGCCCTGCCGGGCGTTCTCCAGGATGCCGTCCGGGCCGTAGGCGATGGCCTCGACCTGAGGGGAGGCGGGCACCATCGTGATCACCACGTCGGCGTCCCGCACGGCCTCGGCGATGGAGGCGGCGGCCGTGCCGCCGGCGGCGGCCAGCCGGTGCAGCTTCTCCCGCTCCAGGGTGTAGCCGGTGACGTCGTAACCCGCCTTGATCAGGTTCTCGGACATGGGGGAGCCCATGATGCCGAGGCCGATCCAGGCGATCTTGGGAAGACTCATCGGGGGTGCCTTTCTCAGTGCGGGGTGGTCAGCGGGCCGCGCGGGGCAGCCAGTCGAAGGCCTCGGCGCTCGGCCGGTCGCCGGGCTTGTACTCCAGGCCGACCCAGCCGTCGTAACCGGCCTTCCTCAGCCGGCCGAGGAGGTCCTCCAGGGGCAGCGAGCCCGTGCCGGGGGCGCCGCGGCCCGGGTTGTCGGCGATCTGCACGTGCCCGGTCCTCGCGGCGTACCGTTCGATGACCGACGGCAGGTCCTCGCCGTTCATGGACAGGTGGTACAGGTCCATCAGGAACTTCGCGTTCCCGAGGCCCGTCGCCTCGTTGACCTTGTCCACGACCTCGATGGCGGCGGGGGCGCTCACCAGCGGGTACAGCGGCGACTCGGGCTTGTTGAGGGCCTCGATCAGCAGGATCGCGCCGATCCGGTCGGCCGCGCGGGCCGCGAGGGCCAGGTTCTCCAGGGCGAGGGCGTCCTGCTCGGCCGGGGCCACGCCCTCGACGCGGTTGCCGTACAGGGCGTTGAGCGCCGTGCAGCCGAGGGAGGCCGCGAAGTCGGCGGCGACGTCGACGTTGGCGCGGAACCTCTCGGACTCCTCGCCGGGGACCGACAGGGCGCCGCGGTCCGGGCCCGGCAGCCGGCCGGCGTAGAAGTTCAGGCCCGTGAGCCGGACTCCCGCGTCCTCGACCGCGTTCTTCAGGGCGTCCAGTTCGGACCGGGCGGGGGTGGGGGAGTCGGTCCAGGGCCACCACAGCTCGACCGCGGAGAAGCCCGCCGCGGCGGCGGCCGCGGGGCGCTCCAGGAGCGGGAGTTCCGTGAAGAGGATCGACAGGTTGACGTTGAAGCGGTGGTCCGCGGCGGTGCTCCACTCGAAACCCGGCATTCGGGCCGCGCTCCCTTCCGTGGGTCGAGTTTCCGTATTACGGAAGTTTCTTTCTGCGTAATGGAAGATTGCCGTCGGGTGTCGGAGCTTGTCAAGGGGGGTCGGCCGCCGGGCACCCGGAAAGCCGTGCCGGGCGTTAGGTTGAGCGCGTGCGATTGAGAGTGGAGTTCACGACCGAACCCTTCGACCTGGACGAGGCGCCCGCGCACGCCCTGGTGGCGCGGGAGGTCATCGAGACGGCCGGGCTGGACGCCGTCGACGTCGGCCCGTTCGGCAACACGGCCGAGGGCGGCGCCGACCGCGTGCTCACCGCGGTGGACGCGCTGCTGCGCAAGGCCCTGGAGGCCGGCGCCACCCGTGTCTCGCTCCAGGTCAACGTGATCGACGGCGTGAACGGCGACGGGGCCGCGGAGCGCGGCAGATGACCGGGGACGAGCCGTTCATCGCGGCCGTGAAGCCCCTGGTCGACGCCATGGGCGGGGAGATGCTGCCGCCCGACGAGGCCGGCCCCGACGACGTCGTGCTCGCCTGGGAGGGCGTCGACGTCGTCGCCGTGCGCCTGCCCCAGCTCGCCGACTCCCTGGACCACATCCTCGCCGCGATGGAGCGCAGACAGGGCCGGCCGCTGGCCGATCTGGACCGCAAGGCCAAGCAGGAACTGGTGCGCAGCCTGGAGGCGCGCGGCGCGTTCGCCGTGCGGCACGGCGTGGAGACCGTGGCCGGCGCGCTCGGCGTCAGCCGGTTCACGGTCTACAACTACCTCAACCGGGAGAAGGGTTCCTGACCGGGCCGGAAGCGGGGGCCGACGTGCCGTCAGGGCCCGTCCCCGCTTGTTACGCGGAATTTTCAACAAAGTGTTGACGGGATGTTTCCGAGGGCGTTAGCTATCGGCAGCCCGATCAGCACGACGGCCCATCGTGGCCACGGAGGCTCCCGTGACGTCGACTTCCACGCCCCCGGGCCTGGCCCGGTTCAACGATCTGGAGGAGCGCGCGGCCCTCGCCGCCCTCCACGAGGCGTGCGCTTCCACCGAGTGGGCCCGGCGGCTGCTCGCCGCCCGCCCCTACGCCACCCCGGAGGACCTCTACGCCGCCAGCGACGCCGCCACGGCCGAGCTGACCACGGCGGACCTTGAGGAGGCGATGGCCGGGCACCCGCCGATCGGCCGCCCCAAGCCCGGCGACCCGGCCTCCGCCCGCGAGCAGCGCGGCATGGCCGGCGCCTCCGACGAGCTCAAGGCGGAGATGCTCGAACTGAACCTGGCCTACCAGGAGAAGTTCGGCCACGTCTTCCTCGTCTGCGCCACCGGCCGGACCGGCGAGCAGATGCGGGACGCGGTCAAGGAGCGGATCGGGAACGCGCCGGAGCAGGAGCGGGAGATCGTCCGCACCGAGCTGGGCAAGATCAACCGCATCCGACTGGCCCGACTCGTCGAAGAGGACGCCTGACACCATGAGCACCAGCACCACCGCCTCCGTGTCCACGCACGTCCTGGACACCTCGATCGGCCGCCCCGCCGGGGGCGTCGCCGTCCGCCTCTTCGCCCGCGGCGGGCAGGGAGGGGACTGGCAGGCACTCGGCGGCTCCGCGACCGACGCCGACGGCCGGTGCAAGGACCTGCCGGCGCTGCCGGAGGGGACCACCCACGTACGGCTCGACTTCGAGGTGGAGCCGTACTTCGCGAAGAAGCAAGCCGATGCGCAGCAGGACGCCCCCGCGAACCGGGACAGCGGGCCGGCGGTGTTCTTCCCGGAGGTGGCGATCACGTTCGCCGTCGTACCGGGCGAGCACTACCACGTACCGCTGCTGCTCAACCCGTTCGGCTACTCCGTTTACCGAGGGAGCTAGCTCACATGCCGACCATCCTGGGACAGAACCAGTACGGCAAGGCCGAGAACCGAGTCGTCAAGATCACGCGGGACGGCGCCACCCACCACATCAAGGACCTCAACGTCTCGGTCGCGCTGAGCGGCGACATGGAGGAGGTCCACTACTCCGGCTCCAACGCCAACGTCCTGCCGACCGACACCACCAAGAACACGGTGTTCGCGTTCGCCAAGGAGTACGGCATCGAGTCCGCCGAGCAGTTCGGCATCCACCTCGCCCGGCACTTCGTCACCAGCCAGGAGCCCATCCACCGGGCCCGCATCCGCATCGAGGAGTACGCCTGGGAGCGGATCGAGACCTCCGACGCCAACAGCAGGTTCATCGGCGCCGACGAGGTCAAGCACTCCTTCGTCCGCAAGGGCCAGGAGACCCGCCTCACCCAGATCACCTACGACGGCGAGCGGTGGGAGGTCGTCTCCGGCCTGAAGGACCTGGTCGTGATGAACTCGACCAACTCCGAGTTCTGGGGCTACGTCAAGGACAGGTACACCACCCTCCCGGAGGCGTACGACCGCATCCTGGCCACCCAGGTCTCCGGCCGCTGGCGGTTCAACTGGACCGACGACGAGCAGAAGATGCCCAACTGGGAGAAGTCCTACGAGCAGACGAAGAAGCACATGCTCCAGGCCTTCGCCGAGACGTACTCCCTCTCCCTCCAGCAGACGCTGTACCAGATGGGCGCGCGCATCATCAACAACCGCGGCGAGATCGACGAGGTCCGCTTCTCGCTGCCGAACAAGCACCACTTCCTGGTGGACCTGGAGCCGTTCGGACTCAAGAACGACAACGAGGTCTACTTCGCCGCCGACCGCCCCTACGGCCTCATCGAGGCCACCGTCCTGCGGGACGGCTGTGAGGCCCGTATCCCGGTCGACATGACCAACCTCTGACGCGGGACGCGTGCCCCCGGCCCCGCCACCCGGGCCGGGGGCCCGCCACACCGGAGGGAACGAAATGGCACAGCCTGCGAAGGGGCCCGCCACAGCCCCCTGTTCCACCCCGCCGGAGCACACCGAGGACGCCGTCACGTCCGTGCACCCGGTGGACGAGAAGCTCCACCTCTCGCGGCTCGTCCCCGCCGCGCTCCAGCACATCGCCGCCATGTACGCGGGCGTTGTCACTCCTCCGCTCATCATCGGCCAGGCCTGCGGACTCGACATCGCGGCCCGCACCCGGCTGATCGCCGCGAGCCTGCTCATCGCGGGCGTCGCGACCGTCCTGCAGACCCTCGGCGTCAAGGGCCTCGTCGGCAACCGGCTGCCCTTCGTCAACGCCGCCTCCTCCGCCGGCATCGCCCCGATCCTCGCGATCGCCGAGACCACCACCAAGGGCCACCAACTCCCCGCGATCTACGGCGCGGTGATGGTCGCCGGCGCCTTCTGCCTGGCCCTCGGCCCGTTCTTCGGCCGGCTGCTCCGCTTCTTCCCGCCCCTGGTCACCGGCGTCGTCATCACCCTGATCGGCGTCACGCTGATGCCCGTACCGGTCGGCTGGGCGCAGGGCGGCGACAGGACCGCCGCCGACTTCGGCTCCATGCGGCACCTCGCGCTCGCCGGGTTCACCCTCGCCGTCATCCTGTTCATCCAGCGTTTCGGCAAGGGCTTCGTCAAACAGGTCGCGCTGCTGTTCGGGCTGCTCGTCGGCACCCTCGCCGCGATCCCCTTCGGCATGGCCGACTTCAGCGGCCTCCAGTCCGCGCCCGTCGCCGCGCTGCCCACGCCGTTCGCCTTCGGCGCCCCCGAGTTCCAGCCGGCGGCCATCCTCTCCCTGTGCATCGTGATGCTGGTCCTGATGACCGAGTCCAGCGCCGGCATGCTCGCCCTCGGCGAGATCTGCGACCGCCGTGCCGACGCGCGGACCATCACCCGCGGACTGCGCACCGACGGCATCGCCACCCTGCTCGGCCCCGTCTTCGGCGGCTTCCCCACCTCCGCCTTCGCCCAGAACGTCGGCGTCGTCTCCCTCACCCGGGTGCGCAGCCGCTACGTCGTCGCCGTCGCCGGCGCCGCCCTGCTGGTCCTCGGCGCCTTCCCGGTCCTCGGCGCGGTCGTCTCCCTCGTCCCCATGCCGGTCCTCGGCGGCGCGGGCATCGTCCTCTTCGGCTCGATCGCCGTCAGCGGCATCCGTACGCTGGCCGAGGCGGGCCTGGACGACAGCTCCAACATCATCCTGGTGGCCGTGGCCCTCGGCGCCGGCATCATCCCGCTGGCCGCGCCGACCTTCTACGCCGGCTTCCCGGCCTGGGCGCAGACCGTGCTCGGCTCCGGCATCAGCGCCGGCGCGCTCGTCGCGGTCCTGCTCAACCTGTTCTTCCACCACCTCGGCACCCGGAACGGGCAACCGGCTCCGGCACTCAAATCCTCCTAGGGTCCTGCCGTGCCCTCCCCGTGGACCCCTCCCGTCCACGGGCCGCCACCGAAAGACAAGGAAGCACGATGGCACCACCGGCAGCCGAGCGCATCGTCATCGAGAACTGCGCCATCGCGACCGTGGACGCGGGCGACACCGAACACGCCTCGGGACACCTCGTCCTGGCGGGCAACCGCATCGAGTCGGTCGGCGCGGGCAAGGCCCCCGAGGGTTTGGAGAACGTGGTACGCCGGATCGACGCGACCGGCCACCTGGCCACGCCCGGTCTGGTCAACACCCACCACCACTTCTACCAGTGGATCACCCGGGGCCTGGCCACCGACCACAACCTGTTCGACTGGCTGGTCGCGCTCTACCCCACCTGGGCGCGCATCGACGAGCGGATGACGTACGCCGCCGCGCAGGGATCGCTCGCCATGATGGCCCGCGGCGGTGTCACCACCGCCATGGACCACCACTACGTCTACCCGCACGGCTCCGGCGACCTGTCCGGCTCGATCATCCGGGCCGCCGCCGAGACGGGCGTCCGCTTCACGCTGGCCCGCGGCTCGATGGACCGCGGCGAGAAGGACGGCGGGCTGCCCCCGGACTTCGCCGTCGAGACGCTGGAGGGCGCCCTCGCCGCCACCGAGGAGACCGTCCGCACGCACCACGACGCCTCCTTCGACGCGATGACCCAGGTGGCGGTCGCGCCGTGCTCGCCGTTCTCCGTCTCGACCGACCTCATGCGCCAGGCCGCCGAACTGGCCCGCCGTCTCGGCGTACGGCTGCACACCCACGGCTCGGAGACGGTGGAGGAGGAGAAGTTCTGCCACGAGCTGTTCGGCATGGGCCCCACCGACTACTTCGAGTCCACCGGCTGGCTCGGCGCGGACGTGTGGATGGCGCACTGCGTCCACATGACCGACTCCGACATCGCCGCGTTCGCCCGCACGAAGACCGGCGTCGCCCACTGCCCGTCCTCCAACGCCCGCCTCGCGGCCGGCATCGCCCGCGTCCCCGACATGCTCGAGGCGGGCGTCCCGGTCGGCCTCGGCGTCGACGGCACCGCCTCCAACGAGTCCGGCGAACTCCACACCGAACTGCGCAACGCCCTCCTGATCAACCGTCTGGGCGCCCACCGCGAGGCCGCCCTGAACGCCCGGCAGGCGCTGCGGCTCGGCACCCACGGCGGCGCCCAGGTGCTCGGCCGGGCGGAGCAGATCGGCTCGCTGGAGCCCGGCAAGCTCGCCGACCTGGTGCTGTGGAAGATGGACACGCTCGCCCACGCCTCCATCGCCGACCCGGTGACCGCGCTGGTCTTCGGCGCCGCGGCCCCGGTCACCGCGTCCTTCGTGAACGGCCGGCAGATCGTCGGGAACGGCCGCCTGCTCACCGTCGACGAGGACGCCATCGCCGTCTCCACCCGCACGGAGGCCCAGCGCCTGGCTCGTATCACCGCGCGGGCCTGACCGGCCCGGGCCCGCACAGACTCCGGCCGGGAGGGACGGCTCCCGGCCGGGACCCGTGGATCCGAGCGGGATCCACGGCAGCCGTCCCCGGGGCGCGTGCGTGCACCCGCCCCGGGGACGGCCACCTCCACACCGCCCGCCCCCGCTCACGTGCCACCCCCGTCAGGTCCCTCCCCCGGTTCTCGGCTTCGCTGGAACAGGGAGGTGCCCATGCCCACCAGCACCACCTCCATGAAATCCACGTCGGCGACGACGTGTTACCCGCCCGGAGGACCGCCGTGGCCGACCATCCCGTAGACGAGAAACTCCCCGCCCTGAAAATGGCGACCAGTGGCCTGCAGCACGTGGCCGCCATGTACGCCGGAGTCGTCGCCCCACCGCTCATCGTCGGCGCGGCCATCGGCCTGAGCGCGACCGACCTGACCTTCCTCACCGGTGCCTGCCTGTTCACCGCGGGCCTCGCCACCTTCCTCCAGACGCTCGGCTTCTGGAAGATCGGCGCCCGGCTGCCCTTCGTCAACGGCGTCACCTTCGCCGGTGTCGCCCCCATGACCGCGATCGTCGCCTCCACCGAGGACAAGTCCGACGCCCTGCCGGTCATCTTCGGCGCGGTCATCGTCGCCGGTCTCCTCGGCTTCCTCGCCGCGCCCGTCTTCTGCAAGGCGGTCCGCTTCTTCCCGCCCGTCGTCACCGGCTCCGTCATCACCCTGATCGGCGTGTCCCTGCTGCCGGTCGCGTTCGGCTGGGCCCAGGGCCCGGACCCCCGGGCGCACGACTACGGTTCCACGACCTACCTCGCCCTCGCCGGCGTCACCCTGCTCATCGTCCTGCTGCTGCGCCGCTTCACCCGCGGGTTCGTCAAGCAGATCGCCGTGCTGCTCGGCCTGATCGTGGGCACGCTCGTCGCGATACCGTTCGGCGTCACGGACTTCGGCCCCGTCGTCCACGCGGACGTGGTCGGCTTCCCCACCCCGTTCCACTTCGGCGCCCCGCGGTTCCAGCTCGCCGCGATCCTCTCGCTGTGCGTGGTGATGGTGGTCTCGATGACCGAGTCGACCGCCGACATGCTGGCGCTCGGCGAGATCGTGGAGCGTCCCGCGGACGAGAGGACCATCGCGGCCGGCCTGCGCGCCGACACCCTCGGCTCCGCGATCAGCCCGCTGTTCAACGGCTTCATGTGCAGCGCCTTCGCCCAGAACATCGGCCTGGTCGCCATGACGAAAATCCGCAGCCGGTACGTCGTCGCGACCGGCGGCGGCTTCCTGGTCCTGATGGGCCTGTGCCCGATGGCCGCCTCGCTCATCGCGGTCGTACCCCGCCCGGTCCTCGGCGGCGCCGGTGTCGTCCTGTTCGGCTCGGTCGCCGCGAGCGGCATCCAGACCCTGGTCCGGGCCGGTCTCGACCGGGACAACAACGTCCTGATCGTGGCCGTGTCCCTCGCGGTCGGCATCATCCCGATCACCGCGCCGGAGTTCTACCACGCGTTCCCCGAGACCGCGAAGATCGTCCTGGACTCGGGCATCTCCACGGGCTGCGTCACCGCCGTGGTGCTCAACCTCCTCTTCAACCACCTCGGCAAGGGCCGCGAGGCCCAGGACGTCACCCACCCCATGGAGTCCGGCCAGGAGATCGCCGCCGCGCACTGAGACCGGCGGCCAGGACCCGACCGGCCGGGGGAGACGACGGCGACGCCGCGGGCCCCCGGCCGTTTCATGAGGCCGGCCGGCGTTCCGGGCGACATCCGGTGCGGTGACCGGGACGGTTCACCGTGATCGGAAGGCGGCTCGCGGGACGAGCGCACGCGGAACGGCTGGTATTACTGGGGCATGCAGGAAGAGATTGCACGCTCCGCGATCGACACGTTCATCTCCGCGTTCAACGCCTCGGACGACAGCTATGTGACTGCCCTGCTCTCCCAGGCTCTGACCTCGGACGTGGTCTTCTGGGGGCCGTTGGGCCGCAGCGAAGGAATCGCGGCGGTCGAGCGGTTCGTGCTGGACATCCGGAGCCACCCCGCGGGGACCGGCACGATGGTGCGCTGCTCGGCGGTGGACATGCCCGACGAGTGGGCCCGGTACCAATGGGTCTTCACCACGCCGGACGGAGGTCCCCGCCTGGCGGGAACGGATGTCGTCCATCTGCGGCGGAGCCTCATCGACCAGGTCATCGTCTTCGCGGGGGAGATCGAGCCGTTCGCCTCCTGAGTCGTCCATCTGTCGCTGTCCTTCTCCCGAACTTGCCCCCTTCGGCGTTCGGGCGCTGCGGTTCGCGGTCGGTCAGGCTGCGGTGTTGCGGGGGTGCAGTGCCTGGGTTTGCGCGGAGTGGTCGCGGTGGTGGGAGTCGGCCAGGGTGAACTGCCGCAGCGGGCCGGAGGACGATGTAGATCGGTGCGCCGTCGAGTCGGGCGGCGCGGATCGACTTGAGCGCGGCTACGGTACCGGCGGTGCCCTTGCGACGTCGGTTGACGCCCCACGGATCGGACGTCGCCGCACATCCAACTGCCACGACCGCCAACCCGGTGAACCTATGCGGTCACAGCCCCAGGCGTACCCTCCAGCCGCTGCCTGCGCGTCGACCGCATCAACAGACCCTGGACGCGATTGAGCCCCCGCCAACGGGCAGGGGCTCAGTGCTGGGCGGGCTCGGTCATTCCGGTGCCCGGTTGTACTGGGCGATGGTGGCCTTGCCGGTGTCGGCGTCCACGAACTCCAGTTGCCACGGACCGGTGTTCACGTCGAACTCCTTGCCGAAGCCGACCCACTTCCCGGCCATGCGGCGGCCGGTCGGCTCGACCAGCATCTGAAGCGCACCGAAGTAGCGCGCCCCCCGGTAGTAGCCGTCGCTCGCCGTCTGTTCGTTCCACGTGCCGGTGACAATGTTGCCCTCCACCTGGAGATCCACGGTGAGCGGCGAGCCGGGGTTCAGCGACCCCTGCGGCAGGCTTCGGCCGGTGAGCCTGTTGCCGTGCTGGAGCAGCACCACGTAGTGCTTGCCGGTGAAGGTCTGGTCGCGCCCCGAGCTGAAGAACTCGTACGTGCTCAGCCAGATGCCGGAGTAGTTGCCCCTCGGTGCCGCCTGTGCTGTCGGCTGGCCGCTGGCGGACGGGATGCCGACCGGGCTGTCCCGCACGTCGTGGCCGCCGTGCCCGTCGCCCGAGACGCGCAATTGCGGCACCGGCGCCGCGAACCCCAGCGCCTCGATCGGGAGCCCCGTGACGGCCTCCAGGGCGCGGGCGTACGCCGGCCGGGGTGCGGCTGTCTCGCCGCTCTCCCAGCGCTGTACGAGCCGCTTGCTGGCGTCGTTGGGCTGGCCTGTGCGCTGCCCGGCGTCCCGGACCGCACGGGCGAACTCGTCCTGGCTCATCACTAGTCCGAGCCGTACGGCCCGGAGCGTGCTGTTCGGTGTCGTCATGCGATCAAGCTACCCGGTAACACCCGCTAATGACACCGAATTGACGCCCCTTCTGTCGCCGAAATGACGCTCCTTGCGTCGCCGCGCATCGTGGCAGGTGGGCGCGATGTTGAAGCCCATGACGACCGCAGACAGTGACGGACAGGTCACGCACCCCGGATTGACCATCTCGGTCTACCGCTTAGACCTGGCGACCGGCCAGCGCACCCAGGTTCGGCCCCGGCGCCACGTACCGCCCTCCGACGAGCTTCCCCTCAACCTGGCCTTCCCGCCATGCGAGTGCTACCGCTGCGCCAAACAGGTGAACCGATGAGCCCGGCCTGGGACATGGAGTCACCCCCGGCGTCCGGAGTGTGCGCACGCTGCGGCCGGTGGACCGAGGCGGGCATCCGGCACTGGATACCGCGCGCTTCGGGACCCGAGGCCGACGTCGTCTTCTGCGCCGACCCGGCCGACTGCCCCCCGCCGCCGCAGGCCGACCGCCCTCGCCGGTACCCCACCGGCCGGGGAGCCTGACGCCCCTCCACACCGAGCCCCGGACACTCAGCCGTCCGGGGCTCTCGCGTGTCGGGGTGCCGCCCGTGCCGGCGTCGGCCGGGCCGGACTGACACGGGCTGACACGTCAGCCCGGCTGTCAGCCGTGTGATCGCCGACGTTGACGCAGTTCTAGGCGGGAGGCCGCTGCGGGAGCCCTGACAAGCGGCCTGACACGGGTCCGCAAAGGGGGCTGACACCCGGGCTGACACGCACCTCGGGCCCACCCGGACAACCTGTTCGCCGGGCCGGACACCGCGCGGGACAGCCGGTAACCCTGCGCCCGGCCGGGCGCCGTTGTCCCGTGATCCCGTCCGCCTGTCCGTCCATTGTCCGGACACCCTCGCCTGTCTTGTGAGGACGTCTACGGCCCCCATGCGCCCGGCGCGTGACCCACGGCCTGCCGCCCCGGCCGGGGTCGGGTACGACCCGCCCCGTCCTCGCCCGGCGTCAGGCGCGGCGCTCGCGCAGGAGCAGGGCCGCCAGGGCCAGGGCCGCGGCTGCGGTGCCCGTGGCCACGGTGAACGCCAGCCGGTAGCCCCCGGCGGTCGCGGGCAGCAGGGGCGTGCCGTCGGCGAGCAGGCCCCCGGTGCGGCCGGCCGCGAGCGTCGTCAGGACGGCCAGGCCCAGCGAACCGCCCACCACCTGCGTGGTGTTGAACAGCCCGGAGGCGAGTCCCGCGTCCTCCGCCCGGGCGCCCGACATCGCCAGCCCGGTGAGCGCCGGCATGGCCGCCGCGAACCCGGCGGACAGCAGCAGCATCGCCGGCAGCACATCGGTGGCGTAGGAGCCGTCGGCGGGCACCCGGCCCAGCAGGGCCATGCCCGCCGTGATGAGCACCAGGCCGGTCAGCAGCACCCGGTAGCCGCCGAACCGGGCCACGGTCCGCGCCGACAGCCCCAGCATCAGCACGCCGATCGCGAGAGGAGCCGGCAGGAACGCGGTGCCGGTGGCGAGCGCGCCGTACCCCAGCACCCGTTGCAGATACAGCGCGCCGATGAACTGGAATCCGTACATCGTGGCGATCATCAGTACCTGGACCGCGTTGGCGCCGGTCAGCAGCCGGGAGCGGAACAGCCGCAGCCGCAGCAGCGGGCGCGCGGCCCGGGCCTGGCGCACGGTGAACGCCGCGAACAGGGCGACGGTGAGGGCGGCCAGCAGCAGGGTGACGGTGGTGGGGCGGTCGCCCGCGCCGACGATGACGTACACCGTCAGCATCAGTGCGCCGGTGATCAGGGCCGCCCCGGGGTAGTCGGCGCCCCGGCCGAGCCCGGCGCCGGGTTCCGGGGCGAGCACCCGCACCGCGGCCAGCCACGCGGCGACGCCGATCGGCAGGTTGATCAGGAAGATCCAGTGCCAGCCCAGCGCCTCGGTCAGGGCGCCGCCGAGGAAGGTGCCGAGCGCGCCGCCCGCCGCGCCGACCGCGCTGAACGCCGCGATGGCACGGGCCCGTTCGCGTGGCTCGGGGAAGAGTGCCACCAGCATCCCGAGGACCACCGCCGAGGCCATCGCCCCGCCCGCGCCCTGCACCGCACGCGCCGCGATCAGCATGCCCTGCCCGGTCGCCGTCCAGCACAGCACCGACGCCAGCGTGAACACCGCGAGCCCCGCCGTGAACATTTGCTTGCGGCCCACCAGGTCGCCGAGCCGTCCCGCCAGCAGGAGCAGTCCGCCGAAGGCGATCAGATAGGCGTTGACGACCCAGGCCAGCCCCGGCCCGCTGAAGCCGAGGTCGCTCTGGACGGCCGGCATCGCCACCGTGACGATGTTGCCGTCCAGTACCGTCATCAGTGTGCCCGCGCACAGCACGGCGAGGGAGGTCCAGCGGGAGTACCGTGCTCCCGGAGCCACCGCCGCCGGTGACGGACCGTTCTCGATCATGGCCGACATCGTGTGCCGCCTCCCCGTTCTTCCTCGGCGCCTCTGTTCTTTCCGCGCACCTTGGTGCACGACTTGTAACGGGGAACATCGTGGGTGACCATGAGGGCCGGCGTAAGGAGGCAGCCCGATGTCCCAGGGGAACACCGGTGTTACCGTCCAGGCAGTGAACGCGCACGCCTGCCCCGTCCGCGAGGTTCTTGACAGGGTGGCCGGCAAATGGAGCGTGCAGATCCTCGTCGCCGCCGCGCACGGACCCATCCGGTTCACGGAGCTGGAGCGCGGCATCGAGGGCATCAGCCGCCGCATGCTGACCCTCACCCTGCGCAACCTGGAACGGGACGGCCTGGTGACGCGCACCGTCCATCCGACGGTGCCGCCGAAGGTGGAGTACGAACTCACCTCCGTCGCCCACGAGTTGCACGACACCCTGCAACGGCTGACCGACTGGGCCGAGCGCAACCGGGTGTACGTCGCCGAGGCGCGGGCGGCCTACGACGCCGAGCACCGGCCGGACCCGCTCGACGCATAGACCGCCGGCGGGACTACAGGCCGAACGGGGCGGGGTCCGCCGCCAGTTCCGCGAACACCTCGCGGGGGCCGGGCAGCAGCTTGCGCGCGGTGAGGTCCATCAGGCCGCCCACCGCGACGACCTCGGCGGCCAGGGTGCCGTCGGTCTTCACGATCTCCTGCCGGATCCGGAAGGTCTTTCCCTCCCCCCATTCGAACGCGCAGGTCACGTCGACCTCGTCGCCGGCGAGCAGCTCACGGCGATAGCGGATGGTCGTCTCCAGCGCCACCGGGCCCATGCCCCGGCCCGCCAGCCGGGCCTGGCTGATCCCGGCCGCCTGGAGCAGCGACCAGCGGGCGTGCTCCGCGTAGTTGAGGTACACCGCCTGGTTGAGATGCCCCTGCACATCGGTCTCGTAGCCGCGGACGGTCACACGGACGGAAAACGGTTCGGCCACTGCTTGCCCTTCTCCCTGTTCGAATCTCCGGTCGACCGATCCTGGCACGCCCGTCACACCCGGCGCGGTGAGGCCAGCAGATAGCGCGCTCTCGTCCGGGGCTCGGTGTACTCGCCCGCCTGCCAGCCGGCCCGCTCCAGGGTGACCGCACAGGCGGCCAGTGTCCGTGCGTCCGGCGCGTACACCGCGACCGCCTCCGGCTGCGGGGTCGCCCGGACCCGGTAGCCGTCCGTGTCCCCGCCCGCCGGCCGGTGCCCGGCCGCCTCCAGTGCGAGGGCCGCGGCCCGCACGAGATGCGTCCGCTCCCACCCGCACGGCCGGTCCGCCGCGCCGTCGGGATTCGTCATCCGGCGCAGCTCCAGCAGCCCCTGCCAGGCACTGTGCACCTCGCGCCGCCGCGCCGGGCCGGACTCGGGCGGCTCCTCCTCGCCGCCGACGCGGGCCGTGAACACGCCGGTGTCCGGCGCCGGCTCCACCGGTGGCTCGGGCACCGCGTCCCGTATCCGGTGGCCCGCCGGGGTGAGGAAGTGGTCGTGCGGCGGCCGGGGATGCCGGAAGGCGAGCCCCCGCTTCACCAGCGCCGCGAGCTGGGTCCCGGTACCGCGCAGCCGGCCGGTGACCGGATCGGCGTCCTCGATCACCCGCCGCTGCGCGGGTGTGGGCGGTCGGGTCACGGGGGGCTCCTCTCAGGGGCGTTGCCGGGGGACGGCCGGGGAACCGCCGGCGGGCCGCTCCCGAGGGACCGCCGGACGGGTGACTCCCTCGCAGGGTACGGCCCGGGTCCGACAACGCCCTCCCCCCTCGCCCCCTCGGTTCCTCACTCCCCCCGGGGCCGGATGTTCCACCCCGCGATGACCGGCCGGCCGTGCTCCGTGCCGAGCCGGCACAGTGCCCCCGTCGCGAGCTGGAAGAGGGCCCCGTGCCGCGGCGGCAGGCCCAGGCGGCGGGCGGTGAGGACGCGGAGGAAGTGGCCGTGGGCGATCAGGACGACGGCCCCCTCGGGGTCGGCGAGCGCCGCGTCGGCCTTGGCCAGCATCCGGTCGGCGCGCTCCCCGACCTGCTCCGGGGTCTCGCCCGGGTGGTCCGGCGGCCCCGGGGCGACGCCGTCCGTGAACAGGAACCAGCCGGGCCGGCTCCGCTGGATGTCCGCGGTGGTCACACCCTCGTAGCCGCCGTAGTCCCACTCGCGGAGGTCGGCGTCGACCCGTGCGTCCGGGACACCGATGAGCCGGGCGGTCTCCCGGGCGCGTTCGAGGGGGCTGACGAACGCCGCCCCGATCCGGTGCGAGCGGATCAGCGGGACCAGCAGGCGCGCCTCCTCCCGCCCGTGCTCGGTGAGGGGCACGTCGGTCCGGCCGGTGTGCCGCCCGGACCGCGACCACTCGGTCTCACCGTGCCGCACGAGAAAGAGGTCACCCATGACGGCACGGTGGCACAGGGCGCCCGCCGTCCGCAGGACGACTGCGCCAGACGGCGGGTCGGCCGGGGCGGCGGCCCCGCCTCAGGACCCGGCCGGGGTGCGGCGCGGCACCGCCATGGCGAGGGTCTCCCCGCAGGCGTCGATCGTGGCGGCCTTCCCGTGCGCGTCCGTGACGGGGACGACCGCGCCGCGGGTGTCGTGCGGTGCGCGGACCGAGGCCTCGCCCTGCCGCACGCACCAGTTGTCGTCCGCGCCCTTCGTGCCACGGCGCGTGTAGTCGAGGTCCACGGTCACGGAGGCCCCGCCGGGCAGGGTGAGCGAGGCCGGGCGGCCCCGCCCGGTGCCCTCGACGCTCTCCGCCTTGCCGTTGTGGATCTCCAGGAGCGGGTAGCCCGCGAACACGCACGGGCCGGGGCCCTTGTTGACGGCGGTGAGCCGCGCGTCGGGCCGGCCGGTTCCCTGCCGGGTGCCGTCCCCTTGGAGCAGGGACAGCGTCCACGTCAGCGAGGCGGTCCGGCAGTGCGGTGCGGCGGCTTCCGGTCCGGCCGTCGTGCCGGTGGCGGTGCCGGTGCCGCAGGCCGTCAGCGCCAGGCCGGTTGTGAGCAGGGCGAGGCCGCCGGCGAGGCGGGTGGTCACGCGCATGGTTCCCCCTTGGCGGTACGCGGTGGTGTGGTCAGGTGCCGGGGTGGACCAGCGTGTGCTCGGTGCCGACCGCCTTCGTGCCGGTGTCGGCGTACAGCGTCGTCTCCCCGTCGGACCAGCGCACGACGAGGTCGTTCCCGGTGCCGCCGTGGCGCAAGCCGCCGACCGTCAGCGCCTGCGCGTGCCGCCACAGGGCGTTCGGGCCGCGCACCCGCGTCCTGGTGCCGAGCCCCGCCGCCGAGGTGCCGGTGTACGTGTCGAGCGCGCCGTCCGCCCAGCGCACCAGCAGGTCCCCGCCGGCCGTGCCGTCGAAGTCGCCGCCGGCCAGCGCCGCGGTCTTGGTCCAGGTGCCGTTCGCCGCGACGAGCCGCGTACCGGTGCCGAGGCCACCGGCCCCGATCCCCGGGTACAGCGTGAGCGCGCCGTCGGCCCAGCGGACCAGCAGCCCCGTGCCCCCGTCCGGCCCGAACGCCCCGGAGGTGAACTGGACGGCCTTCTTCCACGCGGAGCCGGGGGGCGCCATCCGGATCTCCCGGCCCAGGCCGGCGGGGCCGGGCCCCGGGTAGAGGGTGACCTCGCCGTCGGACCAGCGCACCAGCAGGCCGGACCGGTCGCCGTCGGTGAAGGTGCCGCCGGTCAGGGCGCGGGCGTGGGTCCAGGTGGAGTTGGCCCGCAGCAGCCGCTTCTCGGCGAGGAAACCGCCCTTGCCGTCACCCGGGTGGAGGGTGATCCCGCCGTCGGACCAGACCACGAGCAGATCGCCGCGCCGGTCGCCGGTGTAGTCGCCGGACGCCATGAGCGCGGCCCCGCGCCAGCGTGCGGCGCCGCCCGGCAGCGTGCCCTTGATCCCCCGGTACGGCGGCAGGTCGGCGGGCGGGGTCCGGTCGGCGACGGCGTCGGCGAGGAGGTTGGCGGCGTCCGCGCCGAACGCGGTGGCGTAGCTGATGTAGTCGGCGTTCGCGTCGTTGCCGCCGCCGTTGTAGCCGCCGAGGTCGCCGATGACGTGCCCGGTGCGGCCGTCGTCCTCGTAGCCGGTGATCCACGGGCTGCCGGAGACGCCGCCGTAGTAGCCGCCGCAGGTCATCGACAGCTGGCGGTAGCCGCGCAGTTGTTTGGTCGGGACCGTGCACTTGACGGCGCGTCCGGCGGTGTTGTGCCGGTGCGAGGGGTAGCCGACGACGGTGACGTTCCGGTGGGTGTAGCCGGCCGGCCGGGTGAAGGTCAGGCCGCCGCCCACCGCGTCCTGGAGGGACGTGCCCCGCTGGTTGGCCGAGACCCGGGCGAACGCGGTGTCCAGGTCGGACGCGGTCTTCCTGGTGGTGGCCGAACCGCGGTCGGGCACGTACCGGGGGTCGACGAAGATCCGCTGGATGTGGAAGATGCCGTACGGCTGCCGGTCGGGGGCCGCGCCCTTGACGAACTTCGGGACGAAGACATAGTCGGCGTTCATGTTCAGCGCGCAGTGGGCCGCGGTGAGGACGATGTTCCGCGCCTTGGTGTCGATCACGCTGCCGGTGCAGTGCCAGGTGGTGCCACGCGGTCCGTCGGCGCCGAAGAACGTTCCGACCAGGCGGGTTCCCTGGAACAGGGTGCCCTGCGGCCGGGCCGCCGCCGCGGGCGCCGCGCCCGGCTCCGACGGCGGGTGCCGCGCCGCGTCCAGCGGCCGGGCGTCGGCCATGCGCTGCGCGGTCCAGAACGCCGCGGCCTGCCGTGCCTCCCGCCCCGCGGCGGGCGCGGACGGCCGCAGCTCCTCTCCGGCGCGGGCGCCGGGCGCCGTGAGGCCGAGTACCACCGCGCACAGCACGGCGACGGCCGTACGGCGCCTTCCGCGCGTACGGCGTTGTCCGTACGAGAACACCGCTGCTCCCCCTGGTCTGACATCCCCGGCCGGTCCGCCGGAACCGGACCGGGGGTGCCGCGCCGGTCAGGCGCGCGCACCGGCAGCCGGCGGGCGGTCCGCCCCCGTCGGACCCCCGGTCGTCGACGGGGGCGATCTTCGCACGAAACGCGCGGCACGGGCCAGGCGCCTACTGCCGGTACCCGCCGAGGAACCTGCCGATCCGGCCGATGGCCGCCTCCAGGTCGTCCGCGTGCGGCAGGGTCAGGATGCGGAAGTGGTCGGGGGAGGGCCAGTTGAAGCCGGTGCCCTGGACCACCTGGATCTTCTCGCGCAGCAGCAGGTCCAGGACGAACTTCTCGTCGTCGTGGATCGGGTGGACCTTGGGGTCGATGCGCGGGAACGCGTACAGCGCGCCCTTGGGCTTGACGCAGGACACGCCCGGGATCTCGTTGAGCTTCTCCCAGGCCACGTTCCGCTGCTCGTACAACCGCCCGCCGGGCGCGGTGAGTTCGCCGATGGACTGGCGTCCGCCGAGCGCGGCCTGGATGGCGTACTGGGCGGGCGCGTTGGCGCACAGCCGCATGGAGGCCAGCATGGTCAGGCCCTCCAGGTAGTCCCTGGCGTGCTGCTTCGGCCCGGTGACGACCAGCCAGCCGGAGCGGAAGCCCGCCACCCGGTAGGTCTTGGACAGGCCGCAGAAGGTGAGGACGACGAGGTCGGGGGCGAGCGCCGCGGCCGAGTGGTGGACGGCGTCGTCGTAGAGGATCTGGTCGTAGATCTCGTCGGCGAACACCATCAGGCCGTGCCGGCGGGCCAGGTCGAGGATGCCCTCGACGACCTCCTTGGGGTAGACCGCGCCGGTCGGGTTGTTCGGGTTGATGATGACCACGGCCTTGGTGCGGTCGGTGATCTTCGACGCCATGTCGGCCAGGTCAGGGTTCCAGTCGGCCTGTTCGTCGCACAGGTAGTGCACGGCCTTGCCTCCGGCCAGTGTGGTGACCGCCGTCCAGAGGGGGAAGTCCGGTGCGGGGACGAGGACTTCGTCGCCGTCCTCGATCAGCGCCTGTACGGCCATGGAGACCAGTTCCGAGACGCCGTTGCCCAGGTAGACGTCGTCCACGTCCACGTCGAGGCCCAGGGTCTGGTAGCGCTGGGCGACCGCGCGGCGGGCGGAGAGGACGCCGCGGGAGTCCGTGTAGCCGTGGGCCCGCGGCAGCATCCGGATCATGTCCTGGACGATCTCCTCCGGCGCCTCGAAGCCGAAGGCCGCGGGATTGCCGGTGTTCAGGCGCAGCACGCTGTGCCCCGCCTCCTCCAGCGCGTCGGCGTGCTCGATCACCGGGCCGCGGATCTCGTAGCACACCTCGCTGAGCTTGTTGGACTGCCGGAACTCCATGCGCCCCTCCGGAAACTCGTGGTGCTTGGTTTTACCAAGCGGGAGCTTGGAAAGTCCAACAACGCGTCTAGACTGCGCCGCATGTCTCCTCGCCGAAGCTACGACCAGTACTGCTCCGCCGCCCGCGCCCTCGACCTCGTCGGCGACCGCTGGACCCTGCTGATCGTCCGCGAGCTGCTCGCCGGCCCGCGCCGCTACACGGACCTGCACGCGGACCTGCCCGGCGTCAGCACGGACGTACTCGCCTCGCGGCTGAAGGACATGGAACGGGACGGGCTCACCACCCGACGGCGGCTGCCCCCGCCGGGCGCGGCGTACGTGTACGAACTCACCGGCCGGGGACGCCGGCTGCTGCCCGTGCTCCAGGCGCTGGGCACGTGGGGCGAGGAGGAACTGGGGGAGCGCAGGCCCACCGACGCCGTCCGCGCGCACTGGTTCGCGCTGCCGCTGCTGCGGGCGCTGGACGGCCAGGGCGTCGTGGAAGTCCGCCTGGAGGAGGGGGACTTCCACCTCCACGTCGGCGCGGATCAGGGCCCGGTGTACGGCGACGGGCCCGCCCCCGGCGAGGCGGACGCGCGGCTGGAGATGGACGCGGCGACCTGCGAGGCCATCGCCCGCGGGGAGAGCCGGCTGCCGGACGCGGTGCGCGACGGCCGGGTCACGGTGACCGGGGACGGCACGCTCGCCAAGGCGCTGCGGGAGGCGTGACCGCCCGGAGAAACGCGAAGGCCCGCCGTCCGGCGGGCCTTCGCACCATCAGCTCGTCACACGTTCGGCGGCACCCGGGACGGCCGCCCGGACCCCCGGGTCAGCACGTACCCCCCGATCCCGGCGAGCGCGGCCAGCACCGCGCCGATCCCGGTCCACACCCACCGGTCGGACCACCAGCCGGACGACCAGCCGTCGTCCGACCCGAAGCTGGACAGCACGGCACCCTTGGCACCGGCCGCGTCCTTCCGCGACGTGACGGCGATGCCGGGGACGAGCGGCTTGCCCAGCGAGCCGTCCACGGCCGCCGCGCCGCCGATGTCCTTGGAGTCGACGCGCACCTCGGCGCCCACCGGCTTGCCGAGGTCGGCGGCGGCGAGGTCCACCACCGTCAGCCGGACGTAGTACGTGCCCGGCAGCGGGTCGTTGGCCCACGGCTCCGCCCAGCCCCGCACCGTGCGCAGCACACAGGCCAGTTCGACCGAGCCGGCGCCCTGCGCGGCGGTCCGGCTCTGGGCGCCGTACTGGCAGGACTGGCGGCGCCGCAGCCCGTCGTACACGTCGAGCTGCCAGGTCTCGGAGCCGTGCGCACCGGGGAGTTTCACCGTCGCCCTGACGGTGGGGCGCTGCCCGGTGTCCGCCGGGAAGGACCAGTACAGGTAGTCGCCGGTGGAGCCGGAGGCGGTGGCCTGCTGCCCCTGGTCGATCTCGGTCGCCGTACGGAAGGAGGTGCCCGCCCGGGTGGGCGCGTCGCCGTCGGCGGAGGCGCTCGGGGAGGGCGAGGAGCCGGCGGCAGCCGGTCCGGCGGCCAGCCCCAGCGCCAGCAGGGCGGCGCCCAGCACACGTGTGATCCGCATCAGTTCGTCCTCCAGACGGCGACCCGCCAGCGCGACAGCCAGCCCCACAGCAGACCCGCGAGGAAGCCGATCAGCACCAGCGTGCCGAGCAGCCACCAGCCACGGCCGAGACCGAACGCGGCCACGTCGTGGTGACCGGACGGCCCGTCCACGACGTCGACGGTCAGCTCCAGCGGCAGACCGGGGGTCGTCTTCACGCCCGACGCGGCCGAGAAGGAGCTGGTGACCTGGAGGCACACCGTCTCCGCGGGCGCCGCGTCGTCGTCGCTGTCCGGCCGGGGGTAGCGCAGGCCGGTGGAGACGACGTCCGTGCGGCCGGTGCCGGCGGCCTCGCCGCGGACGATCTCCCGGCCGTGCACGGTCACCGCCCGCAGCAGCACACCGTAGTCCGGCTGGACGGCCCGGTCGTCCGCCACGCTCACCGAGGCGCGCAGTTCCTGGCCGGGCTCCACGTCCACCTTGTACCAGCGCTGCCGCCCGAACCCGGCGCGGTCGGTGTACAGCCCGGACTTCAGCGCCGGCGCCTGCTCGCACCGGTCCGCGCCCTCGGTGGCCACCGGTGTGACCACGGGGTCGGCCGCCCGGTCCACCAACTCGCCGACGCGGTCGCTCAGTTCCTCCTTGTGCCGCACGTCGGTGTAGGTGCCGCCGGTGGCGTCGGCGATGCAGCTGAGCTGGTCGCGGGTCTTGGCGTCCGGCACCAGGCCGAGGGTGTCGATGGTCAGCCCGATGCCCTTGGCGGCTATCTCCCGGGCCACCTCGCACGGGTCGAGCGGCTGGCAGGTGTCCTCGCCGTCGCTGATCAGGACGATACGGCGGGTGCCGTCACCGCCGTTCAGGTCGTCCGCCGCCTTCAGCAGCGCGGGCCCGATCGGCGTCCAGCCGGTCGGCGCCAGGGTGGCCACGGCCGTCTTCGCGTCGGTCCGGTTCAGCGGGCCCACCGGGTAGAGCTGCTCGGTGTCCTTGCAGCCCTCCTTGCGGTCGTTTCCGCGGTAGCTGGCGCCGAGGGTACGGATGCCGAGCCGGACCTCTTCGGGGGTCGCGTCCAGCACCTCGTTGAACGCCTGCTTCGCCGCGGCCATCCGGGTGCCGCCGTCGATGTCACGGGTGCGCATGGAACCGCTGACGTCCAGCACCAGTTCGACCTTCGGGGCGGCCTGGTCCGTCTCGTCGGCGACCGCACCGGCGGGAAAGGCGATCCCGGCCGTCAGGGCGGCGAGCAGAGCACAGACGCCCGCCGCCAGCCGTTGTCTTCTGATCATCGCCGGATCTTATTGATCGGACCGGCCGTCCTCCAAAACGGCCGCCGGCCGCCGGTCCGGAGCCGCCTCAGGTCCCGTCGCCCGGCGCCGGAGCCCCGAACAGGCCCGCCAGGCGGGCCCGGTAGAGCGCGGCGACGGTGAAGCCGTCGGTGATCCGCCCGTCGGCGACCATCTCCTCCGCCTCGGCCGGGGTCACCGTGACGGCCCGGTGGATCGCCTCCCCCCGCTCGACCGAGCCGATGCCGTCCACCCGGGCCGCGTAGAGGGAGACCTTGTGGCCGAGCAGCCCGGTGTCGGGGTGCAGTTCGCCCAGCGGGACCACCTCCGTCGGCGTGGCCGCGATCTCCTCGCGCAGTTCCCGGGTGACGTTCTCGGTGGGCGTCGCGCCCGGGTCCCCGAAGCCGCGCACCACCTCCCAGTGCCGGCTGCGGGTCGCGTGCCGGTGGTGCTCGATCAGCACGACGTCCTTCTCGGGACCGAGCAGCGGCAGGACCACCACGCCGGGAGAGGAGCCCGGGGGCGGCAGGATGCGGTCGTACAGGCCGAGGCGGCCGTCGGGGAAGCGCACCGGGTCGCGCAGGTACCACAGGTAGCGGCCGGCCGACACCACACCCGCGGGCACCGGCCGCAGCACGGCCCGCAGCCGTGCCCACAGGCTCCCGAACACGCCGCCGTCGCCGCTGCGTCCGGCGGTGGTCACCTGGCGGCGGGCCTCGCGGACCTGCGCCGGGTCCGTGAGGATCCGGACCCCTTCGGGATCGTCGCGGAACCACTCCGGGACGTCCCGGCGCAGTGCCTCGTAGCGGTTCATCGGGGCCTCGGCGGGCTGAACACAGGGGTACTCCGGCTCATCGGGTGCGTCAGTAGTCGGGCAGGTCTTCGTTGTCCTGGGTGGTCGTCGAGGCCGTGCCCGTGGGAACCGGGCCCGCCGTGTCCCGGTAGCCGGGCAGGCGCCGCACCAGGTCGTGGAACTGCGCCCATTCTCGTTCACTCGCCAGCCGTACGGAGGCGATCTCGCGGGCGAACCTCTGTTGTTGCCGCCCGGCCATGTGGTTGCGCAGTACCAGCTGCACCGAGCCGGTCAGCGAGCCGCTCACCGTGAGCGGCAGGACCGTGCCGGCCACCTCCCAGATGCCGTTGCCGCTGACGGCGGTGAACACGGCCGCGCCCACCGTGACCACGACCTCGACCACCGGGCGCCAGGTGGCCGGCCGGGCCTGCCGGCGTTCCCGCGCGAGCCGGAGGATCTCCGTGTTGAGCCGGACGTAGGAGTCGAAGACCTGCCCGACGCCGTCGTGGAAGGTCTCCGGCGCCGCGGTCAGCGCGCCGAACGCCTTGATGTAGAGGTCCCAGGCGGGGGTCTGCCGCAGCCGCCAGATGTCGTGCAGGGTCAGGTCGCTCACCGCGTGGGGCGTCAGGTGGTCCTGTACGACGGCGAAGGTCTGCCGGCGCAGGAACGTCAGCAGCCGCTCCGGGTCCTGGACCACACCCACGGTGGAGGACGTGGCCTCGCGGGCCTCCTGGAGCACCACGCGCCGCAGGCTGCCGACCGGTGTGAGGGGGTAACGCCCCAGCGCATCGGCGAGGTTGACGTTGTAGATGAGGTCCAGGAGCTGCTTGATCTCCGCCGCGAAGGGCTTGGCGCGGTCGTACCTGCCCTCCGCCACGTTCGAGCCCGGCACGGTCACGAACTCCTCGTACAGGGTGTTGCGCACGACCGGCTGCCGGCGCACGCTCAGGCCGTTGCTGAACGCCACCACCTCGCCGAGCCGTTCGCCGAACCGGTCGGTGTCCTCGCGGGCCACGCCGACCTGCGCGGCGAGGATGTCGATGTCCTTGGCGGTGAGTCCCTGGACCTTCTCGGTGAACGGCTGGTAGAGCCGTATCCGGGTGCGGTTCAGGTTCTCCTGGTCGCCGGCGGAGTCGTCCCAGGACATGCGCACACAGCGCACCCGGTCGCCCGCCGGCATGCCCTCCAGCGTCTCCTGCCAGGCGGTGAAGCCCCCGGGCCGCAGGTGGAGGTGGGCGGGCGGCTCCTCCGCCGGGTGGCGTTCGCGCAGCAGGAAGGGGACGATCGCGCCCGAGGCGAGCAGCTTGCGGTGCGCCGCGCGGGCCTCGCCCTCCTCGACGAGGTCCCGGCTGATCGCGTCGTTGTTGTAGAAGTAGGCGCGGTTGATCACGACCTGGCTGGCGTTGATGAGGCTGCGGAAGTACTCGGCCCGCACCTCCCGCACGCGTCGGCGCTCGACCTGGTCCAGGGACTCACCGCGCTCGATCATCTCCCGGGTGAGCTGCGCGGGGACCCACTGGTTGTCGAGCGACTGGGCGATCACGGCCCCCGGGTCCAGCTGTTCGGGCTGGATCGGCGACATCAGGCTGTCACTGCGGTCGTCGTCAGTCATCGGCTGCTCTCGAAGCTCTCGTGTCCTGGCTGGCTCACCAGGGGTACACCGCCGGACCGCGCCTCGGAGAACAAAGAACTTTTCGGCCAGGGAACATGACGCAAAATCAGCCCTGTACCGCGCACGGCACCGCGCCGGGACGAGGCAGGGTCGTCCAGATGTCCCCCGCGTGGTCGGGCGACAGGCGCATCAGCGTCAGCGCCTTCGCCGGGAGCGGGTCATCGCGCAGGGGTGCCAGGTCCGGGCCGGGCGGCAGATCGGGCAGGGCCGCCCGCAGCGCGGTGTCCAGTGCGGCGGCCGAGCCCGCCGTGCCCGCCAGCGCCCCCGCCACCAGGGAGCCGAACAGCTTGCGGCGCAGGGCGGTGTCGTCGTCCGTGACCAGACGGCCGGTGAGCGCGGGCGGGGTGATGCCGTGCCGGGCCAGGCGGGCCGGGCTGATCCGGACGTCCGCCAGGTCGCGGTAGACCAGGCGCAGCGGGGTGCCGTCGGCCGACAGGACGACCAGCAGGTTCTGGCCGTGGGCCTCCAGGGCCACGCCGAGGTCCAGCAGCCGCAGGCCCACCGTGAGCGCCAGCCGGGTGAACGCGGCCAGCCAGGCGGGGGAGCCGGGCAGGGACGTGGTGGCGAGGGCGGCCACCGGCAGGACGCGCTCGCCCGGACCGGCGTACACCTCCGGCGACTCCCGCAGCAGCGCGGCCAGGTCGGGGGAGTGGGCCGTGACCGCCCCCAGCGTGCGGGTGATGTGCAGCAGGCCGTCCGTGCGCGCCGCCAGGTCCCCGGCGAACGCGGACAGGGGTGCCGCGGTCCGCACCGAGTACACCGAGATGTCCCGCACCGACGACGTCAGCCGGGCGCTCAGCGCGGTCTTCACCTGCGGTCCGCCGGGCACCGCCAGCGTGCGCAGGGACATCAGCGGGTGGGCGGGGCGCCAGACGTCGTACGACCGCCCCAGCACGTGCGCGGCCTGCCAGGGGTGGACCGGCACCAGGACGCGGTCGCCGTCGCGGAGCCCGGCCGGCCAGTCGCCCGACACCAGGCACTCCTCCGCCGGCACCGGTACCGTCCCCAGCTCCACCACCGGCCCGTGCTCGGGGGCGTACGCCAGCTGGTCCGCCACCGAGAACCCCGGCCGGGAACGGCAGGTGGGGTGGTACGGGTGCCCGTCGACCACGCGCTGCTCCCACTCCCAGTCCCTCTCCCCGCCGTCCACCGGCCACTCCTTCGGGTGACCGGCGCCGGCCCGGGACAGCGCCAGCGAGGCCACGCTGTGCGCCAGCTCCGCGGCGAACGCGGACCCGTGCGGCACCCCGAGCGCGGTCATCAGCCGCGCCGGATCGTCGTACCGCTCCCGGTCCAGCCGTACGGCGGTGACGTACGCGCTCGTGGCGTACGGGTCCGCGTGCGGCCCGTGCAGGGTCCGCCCGTCGGCCAGGCGCAGGGCGAGGCCGTCCGCCCCGGACACCCGGCCGGACAGCCACGGCAGCGGCTCGTGGGCCAGCGCCCGCCACAGCCGGGTGAGCACGGCGGCGCGGGCGCCGGGCAGCTCCGCCGCGTACCCGGGCAGCAGCGCGGGCCGGACGGCGGCCAGCTCCTCGGCGATCTCGGCGTCGGCGGTCGGGGGACGGTGCACGGTCGGCTCCTCGGGTACACGGGCCACGGCACGATTGTCCGGGACGGCAGCCATACTGATCGTCACCGGCTCCCGCACGGCGCACCCGGCCCGCCCCGGGCACGGCCGCCCGCCTCCTGGACGAAGAACGAATGGATCGCGTGGACCTCACACCCCCCAACGGCGCGGTCGGCCGCCGTGCCGACGCGTACGCGGCCGCGCCGCTGCTCAACTGCCTGCTGCGGGAGGTCGCCGCGCCGCTCACGGACGGCGGGGACGGCCGGGTCCACCGGCTGCCGGACGGCCGGCTGCTGCGGGTGCGCCCCGGCCGGCGCCCCGCCGACCCCGAGCTGTACACGGCCGGGGCCTGGCGCCGCATCGGCCACTCGGAGCTGGTCAAACTGGTCGCCGAGGAACTGCGCCGGCACACCGGACTGCCCGGCGGCGACCTGCCCGCCGAGATGATCGACAGCCGGGACGCGATCGCCGCCCTGCTCACCGCCCGCGCCCGGGCCACGGCGCCCGAGGACCCGTACCTGCGCTCCGAGCAGTCCCTGCTCACCGGCCACCCCCACCACCCGGCCCCCAAGGCGCGCGGCGGCGGGCCCGTCGCGTCCTGGCTGCCGTACGCCCCCGAGGCGCATGCCCGGTTCCCGCTGACGCTGCTCGGCGTCCGCGAGGACCAGGTGGCCGAGGAGGGCGACACCCGGGCCCTGGACGCCCTCGGCACCGCCCCGCCCGGCTACCGGCTGCTGCCCGCCCACCCCTGGCAGCTCGAACTCGTCGCCCGCGAGCTCGCGCCCGCCTTCGCCGACGGCCGGCTGCTGCGGCTCGGCACGACCCCGTTCGACACCTGGCCCACGGCCGCCGTCCGCACGGTGTACGAGCCGCGCCGCGACCTGTTCGTGAAGTTCAGCCTGGACGTCCGCATCACCAACGACATCCGCCGGCTGTGGCGCCACGACCTGCGGAAACTGCGCCGCACCGACACCGCGGCCGGGCACGCCTTCGCGGCGATGGGCCCGCCCGCCGCCTGGCTGAGCGACCGCGGCTACCGCACCGCCGCGTTCGCCTTCGAGGAACTGGCCGTCCTGGTCCGCGACGGGCTGCGCGGCCATCTGCTGCCGGGCGCCACCCCCCTGCTCGCGGCGGCTCTCGCCGAGGGCTTCGACGGCAGCCCGCTCGCCGCCGCCGCCGACCCGGCCGCCTGGTGGGAGGCGTACCTGCGGCAGGTCGTGCCGCCCGCCCTGACCGCGTTCGGCGACCACGGGGTGGTCCTGGAGGCCCATCTGCAGAACACGCTGGTCGCCGTGGACGCGGCCGGCACGCCCGTGCAGGCCCTGTTCCGGGACGCGGAGGGCGCGAAGGTGCTGCCGGACGTGACCCGGGCCGCCGGCTGGGAGCGGCTGGTGTACTGCCTGGTCGTGAACCACCTCGTCGAGATCGCCGGCGCCCTCGCCGAGCACCACCCCGGCCTGGACCCGTGGCCCGCCGCCCGCCGGGAACTGGCCCGCCACGACCTCCCCGAGATCCCCGCCCTGCTCAGCGCCCCCACCCTGCCGGGCAAGACCAACCTGCTGCTGCGCTGGACCGGCGCGGACGGCGCGGACGCCCGCTACCTGCCG
Organism: Streptomyces sp. NPDC047841; assembly: GCF_040704085.1. NCBI lineage: Bacteria > Bacillati > Actinomycetota > Actinomycetes > Kitasatosporales > Streptomycetaceae > Streptomyces > Streptomyces sp. NPDC047841. The sequence continues at coordinate 44,540 of NZ_JBEYRP010000001.1, read as the reverse complement.
CTGCCGAACCCGCTGGCCGGCGCCTGACCTGCCGTAGTCTGGCCGGTGTGCTGCGCGACGTGACTGCTGTTCGATACGTGACCCCGCTCCACTCCGGCGGCTCCGTCCCCGGAGTCGTGGAGGCCGACGACGACGGCACCTACGTCGTGAAGTTCACGGGCTCGGCACAGGGACACAAGGCGCTGGTCGCCGAGATCATCGTCGGCGAACTCGCCCGCGCGCTCGGCCTGCGCTTCCCCGAGCTGGTCCTCGTGCGCTTCGACCCGGCCATCGCCGCCGCCGAGCCGCACCAGGAGGTGCGCGAGCTGCTCAGCGCCAGCGCGGGCGTCAACCTCGGCATGGACTATCTGCCGGGCGCCCGGGACCTCACCCCGGAGATCGCCCGGACGTTCCCGGTGGACCCGCTGGAGGCCGGCCGGATCGTCTGGCTGGACGCGCTGACCGTGAACGTCGACCGCACGGTCCACAGCTCCAACCTGATGGTCTGGCCCACGCTCGGCACCGCGCCCGCGCGCCTGTGGCTGATCGACCACGGCGCCGCCCTGGTCTTCCACCACCGCTGGGACACCACGGCCCCGGGCCGGCGCTACGACTTCCGGCACCACGCCCTCGGCCTCTACGGCCCCGACGTGCGCGCCGCCGACGCGGAACTGGCGCCCCGGGTCACCGAGGAGCTGCTGCGCGGGATCGTCGCCGAGGTCCCCGACGCCTGGCTGGCCGAGGACGCCGGGTTCGCCAGGCCCGACGACGTCCGGGACGCCTACGTCGGCTACCTCCTGGACCGGGTCCGGCTCTCCCACGAGTGGCTGCCCACCGACTTCCCGAGCCGTGAGGAGCTGGCGGCCGAGGAGGCCGCCCGCGCGGCGAAGACGCAGGCGGGCCGCCCGGAGTGGCTGAAGCGGGTGCCCGACCTGCACGGGAAGCCGGCGGCGGAACAGGACTGGTCGGTGCACCTCGGGTGACCCGCCGGGCGGTCCCGGGAACGTCCTCGGTCCGCCCGGACGGGCACGGTGTCAGCCGCGCAGCCGCCGGTACGCCGGCAGGGTGAGGAAGTCGGCGTAGTCCTCGTCCAGGGCCACCGTCAGCAGCAGGTCGTGCGCCTCCTGCCAGTGACCGGCGGCGAAGGCCTCCTCGCCGGTCTCCTCGCGGATGGCGTCCAGTTCCCCGGCCGCGACCTTGCGGGCCAGCTCCGGCGTGGCCTTCTCGCCGTTCTCGAACTCGACGCCCGCGTTGATCCACTGCCAGATCTGCGAGCGGGAGATCTCGGCCGTGGCCGCGTCCTCCATCAGGTTGAAGATGGCGACCGCGCCGAGCCCGCGCAGCCAGGCCTCGATGTACCGGATGCCGACCTGGACGGCGTTGACCAGCCCGGCGTACGTCGGCTTCGCGTCGAGCGAGTCGATCGCGATCAGGTCGGCCGCCTCGACGTGGACGTCCTCGCGGAGGCGGTCCTTCTGGTTCGGCTTGTCGCCGAGGACCTTGTCGAAGGACTCCATGGCGATCGGGACCAGGTCGGGGTGGGCGACCCAGGAGCCGTCGAAGCCGTCGTTCGCCTCACGGTCCTTGTCGGCCCGGACCTTCTCGAAGGCGACCTTGTTGACCTCGGCGTCCTTGCGGGACGGGATGAAGGCCGCCATGCCGCCGATGGCGTGCGCGCCGCGCTTGTGGCAGGTGCGGACGAGGAGTTCGGTGTACGCCCGCATGAACGGGGCCGTCATGGTGACCGCGTTGCGGTCCGGGAGGACGAACTTGGCGCCGCCGTCACGGAAGTTCTTGACGATGGAGAACAGGTAGTCCCAGCGGCCGGCGTTCAACCCGGAGGCGTGGTCGCGCAGTTCGTAGAGGATCTCCTCCATCTCGTACGCCGCCGTGATGGTCTCGATCAGCACGGTCGCGCGGACGGTGCCCTGCGGGACGCCCACGTAGTCCTGCGCGAAGACGAACACGTCGTTCCAGAGGCGGGCTTCGAGGTGCGACTCGGTCTTCGGCAGGTAGAAGTAGGGGCCCTTGCCGAGGTCGAGCAGCCGCCGCGCGTTGTGGAAGAAGTACAGCCCGAAGTCGACGAGGGCGCCGGGGACGGCACGGCCGTCGGCGTCGGCCAGGTGCCGCTCGTCCAGGTGCCAGCCGCGCGGGCGCATGACGACGGTCGCCAGCTCCTCGTTCGGCCGCAGGGCGTACGACTTGCCGGTGCGCTCGTCGGTGAAGTCGATGTTCCGGGTGTAGGCGTCGATCAGGTTGAGCTGGCCGAGGACCACGTTCTCCCAGGTGGGGGCGGAGGCGTCCTCGAAGTCGGCGAGCCAGACCCGCGCGCCCGAGTTGAGCGCGTTGATGGTCATCTTGCGGTCGGTGGGGCCGGTGATCTCGACGCGCCGGTCGTTCAGCGCGGCCGGGGCCGGGGCGACCTTCCAGGAGTCGTCCGCGCGGATCGCGGCCGTCTCCGGCAGGAAGTCGAGCGTGGAGGTGCGGGCGATCTCGGCGCGGCGCTCGGCCCGGCGGGCCAGGAGTTCGTCACGGCGCGGGGTGAACCGCCGGTGCAGCTCCGCCACGAAGGCGAGCGCCGCGTCCGTGAGGACCTCCTCCTGCCGGGGCAGGGGCTCGGCGTCGACGATGGCCAGCGGGGACGGCGCTGGTGCGGACATGAGCTGTCACTTCCTTCAGCGGTGGCACCTGGTGCCAAGGGGCACGAACAGGACGGTGAGCGCCGGATGTGCGGACAGGCGCTTCTGGTCAGTGGATACTAGTTTCCTCATCGTGGAAGTTCAATGGTTTGTTGATGTCGAGATTCTTCGGGTCGAGGCAAGGTGGCGCCCGGTGTCACCCCGGTCACCGCAGGTGGCCGAGGTCGGCCTCCGTGTCGATGTCGTACGGCTCGGCGACGTCCGCGCACTCCACCAGCCGGATCTCCCGCTCGTGCGCCTTCAGGTACGCCCGCGCCCCGCGGTCCCCGGTGGCCGTCTCCGCGATGCCCGCCCAGTGCGCCGCACCGAACAGCACCGGGTGCCCGCGTACCCCCGCGTAGGCGGCCGAGACCAGGGACGTCTCGTCCTGGCAGGCGCCGAGCACCCGGGCGGTCGCGGCCGGGCCGATGCCGGGCTGGTCGACCAGGCTCACCAGGGCCGCGCGGACGCCCGTGCCGGCGAGGGAGGCCAGTCCCGCGCGCAGCGAGGAGCCCATGCCCGCCGCCCAGTCCGGGTTGTCCACCAGCACACAGCCGTCGAGCCGGGCGCGGTTTCGTACCTCGTCCGCCGCGGCGCCCAGCACCACGTGGATCGGCCCGCATCCGGCCGCGCGCAGCACCCCGGCCGCGTGCTCGACGAGGGGCCGGCCCCGGTGCGGGAGCAGTGCCTTGGGGCGTCCGCCGAGCCGTCTGCCGCCGCCGGCGGCGAGCAGCAGCCCCGCGACGTCCCCCCGGAGATCCTGGTTGTCCGTCATGGGTCCTGCATACCCGACGGCCGTGGATTCGGCCGGTTTTCCGGTGCCGCTTCCGTTGGGCTGAATTTCGGTCCGCGCTGTGGCGCTCCCGCACGCGGTGGCGTTTACTGGCCCGCGCACGAGGGGGTGTCAGGGGGGAGGGCTGTGTTGCGGAGCTTGGGGCAGAGGCCGGTGACCGGCAGCGACAAGGACCCGAGGGTGACGGAACTGCGGACCGCGGTGTCCCGTCTGCGCCGCGAACTCGCCGCGCTGCCCGCGGACTTCCCCGACCGGGCGATAGCCGAGGACGAACTCGCGGCGCTGGCCGCGATGGCCGCCGGCGGCCCGCCGGAGATCCCTCGCCTGCGCAGCTCGCTGTTGCTCGTCGCCGGCGCGATCGGCTCGATGAGCGCGCTGGCCCGGGGACTGTCCGAGGTGCGCGACGCCGTGGACCTGTTCGGCGAACCGCCCCGCGACCGGGCCGCGCGACGCCGGGACGATCCGGACGGCGGGGGATAGCCGTCCGCTACGGCCGCCCCTCGTCCCGGCAGCCCGAGGCCGACGGCAGGTCGCGGCAGACCTGGTCCTGGTGGGACTGCGCGGCGGCCCCGCCGAAGACGAGGAGGCAGACCAGGGCGGCCATCACGGCCTGGCTGACCACCGTGACGACGGCACCGGCCCGCGCGGCGACCAGACCCGCCACGAGGGCGAGGAGACCGACCCCGCCGGCGGCGGCCAGGTAGTTCCACAGCGGATCGGCCGTGACGGTCTCGGCCGTGTCGAAGGTCCACCCCGACAGCACCCAGAGCCCGAAGATCACCACCAGGGCGACCAGCTCCAGGAACACCAGCCCGCACCCGGCTCCGACGTCGGCACCCCGGTCGGCACGGCGGCGCGGCCCGGGGCCGGTGGTGGCGTCGAAGGCGGGCGGGGCGACGGGGAGGTCCATGCCGTCCACCCTGCCCGGGCGGGCGGGAGGGGTACATGAGTACGGGTACTCAGCCGGCCGGCGCCCCGGACGCCGCGGGAACCGGCTCCCGGCGTCCTCGGGGTCAGCCCTGGTTCTGGCTGGCCAGTGCCGCCGACAGTTCGCCGGCGATCTGCTGGAGCACCGGCACGATCTTCTCCGTGGCCGCTTCCGTGACCCGTCCCGCCGGTCCGGAGATGGAGATGGCGGCCGCCGTGGGGGAGTCCGGCACGGACACCGCGAGGCACCGCACCCCGACCTCCTGCTCGTTGTCGTCCACGGCGTAGCCCAGGTCGCGCACCTCCGCCAGCGCCGCCAGGAACCCCTCCGGCGTGGTGATGGTCCGCTCCGTGGCGGCCGGCATGCCCGTCCGGGCCAGCAGCGCCCGCACCTCGTCGTCCGGCACCCCGGCCAGCAGCGCCTTGCCGACACCGGTCGAGTGCGGCAGCACCCGCCGGCCGACCTCGGTGAACATCCGCATCGAGTGCTTCGACGGCACCTGGGCCACGTACACGATCTCGTCCCCGTCGAGCAGCGCCATGTTCGCCGTCTCGCCGGTCTCCTCCACCAGCCGGGCCAGGTACGGCCGCGCCCAGGTGCCGAGCAGCCGGGAGGCGGACTCGCCGAGGCGGATCAGCCGGGGGCCGAGGGCGTAGCGCCGGTTGGCCTGCTGGCGGACGTAGCCGCAGGCGACCAGCGTGCGCATCAGCCGGTGGATGGTCGGCAGCGGCAGCCCGCTCGCCGCTGACAGCTCGCTCAGCCCCACCTCGCCGCCCGCGTCCGCCATCCGCTCGAGCAGGTCGAAGGCGCGCTCCAGGGACTGCACACCGCCGGCGGCGGAGGGCTTGGCGGAGTCGGTGGTGCTGGCGCTGGACGTCGGCACGGCGCGTTCCTTTCGGGACTGGCGGGGAGAGCAGAAGCCTACCCGGCAGTCGGTTGACTCCCTGCTTGTACGTAGCTACGTTCTGCTTGCTGGAATTCTAATTCCGCTTTGTGGAAACGTCCAGACCTAGCGACGCTTCGATGCTGCCCAGAAGTGTGCCTCTTGACGACGGGGAAGCGGGAGTGAAGACTCCTTCAACAGAACGTTGAAGTCCGTTACGTGGATGTACATCCTGTTTCCTGGGCGTAAAACGGGCGGGAGAGAGAGGGGTTCGGGTGTCCGACGCTGAACTGGTGCTGCGCTCCACGCGCGTGATCACTCCGGAGGGGACACGGGCCGCCACCGTCACCGTGTCCGCCGGGACGATCACGGCCGTCCTGCCGTACGACGCCGGGGTCCCGGCCGGCGCCCGGCTGGAGGACGTCGGCGACCACGTCCTGCTGCCCGGCCTGGTCGACACCCATGTGCACGTCAACGACCCGGGCCGCACCGAGTGGGAGGGCTTCTGGACCGCGACCCGCGCGGCGGCGGCCGGCGGCATCACCACCCTGATCGACATGCCGCTCAACTCCCTGCCCCCGACCACCACGGTCGAGCACCTGCGGATCAAGCAGGACGCCGCCCGGGACAAGGCGCACATCGACGTCGGCTTCTGGGGCGGCGCCCTGCCCGACAACGTCAAGGACCTGCGCCCGCTGCACGAGGCCGGCGTCTTCGGCTTCAAGGCCTTCCTGTCCCCGTCCGGCGTGGACGAGTTCCCGCACCTCGGACAGGAACAGCTTGCCCGGTCCCTGGCCGAGGTCGCCGGATTCGACGGACTGCTCATCGTGCACGCCGAGGACCCGCACCACCTGGCCGCGGCCCCGCAGCAGGGCGGCCCGAAGTACGCCGACTTCCTCGCCTCCCGGCCGCGCGACGCCGAGGACACCGCCATCGCGAACCTCATCGCACAGGCCCGGCGCCTGAACGCGCGCGTGCACGTACTGCACCTGTCCTCCGGCGACGCCCTGCCGCTGATCCGCGCCGCCCGCGCCGAGGGCGTCCGCGTCACCGTGGAGACCTGCCCGCACTACCTCACCCTGACCGCCGAGGAGGTTCCGGACGGCGCCAGCGAGTTCAAGTGCTGCCCGCCCATCCGCGAGGCCGCCAACCAGGACCTGCTCTGGGAGGCGCTCGCCGACGGCACCATCGACTGCGTGGTCACCGACCACTCGCCGTCCACCGCCGACCTGAAGACGGACGACTTCGCCACCGCGTGGGGCGGCATCTCCGGCCTCCAGCTCAGCCTGTCCGCCGTCTGGACCGCGGCCCGCGAACGCGGCCACGGCCTGGAGGACGTCGTGCGCTGGATGTCCACGCGGACCGCCGGCCTCGTCGGCCTCGGCGCCTCCAAGGGCGCCATCGCGCCGGGCCACGACGCCGACTTCGCCGTCCTCGCCCCCGACGAGACCTTCACCGTCGACCCGGCCGGCCTCCAGCACCGCAACCGGGTCACCGCCTACGCCGGCAGGACCCTGTACGGCGTCGTCAAGTCCACCTGGCTGCGCGGCGAACGCATCGTCGCCGACGGCGAGTTCACCGCCCCGAAGGGCACGCTGCTCGCCCGCCCCCAGTGACCCACCACCGCAACCGCACCCGGCCGACTCCCAGAGAGGACCCACTGATCACCGTGACGGCGATTGAGAGCTTCACCGGCGACGCGAACCCCTACGGAGGCGGCGACCCGTACGCGGACTACCGGACCGCCGACTTCCCCTTCACCCGGTACGCCGACCTCGCCGACCGGCGGCTCGGCGCCGGAGTCATCGCCGCCAACGACGAGTTCTTCGCCGAGCGCGAGAACCTGCTGGTGCCCGGGCGGGCCGAGTTCGACCCCGAGCACTTCGGGCACAAGGGCAAGATCATGGACGGCTGGGAGACCCGCCGCCGCCGCGGTGCCTCCGCCGGGCACCCGTGGCCCACCGCCGAGGACCACGACTGGGCGCTGGTCCGCCTCGGCGCCCCCGGGGTGATCCGCGGGATCGTCGTCGACACCGCCCACTTCCGCGGCAACTACCCGCAGGCCGTCTCGGTCGAGGCCACGTCCGTACCCGGCTCGCCGTCCCCGGAGGAACTCCTGGGCGACGAGGTGAAGTGGACGACGATCGTCCCGCGCACCGCCGTCGGCGGCCACGCGGCCAACGGCTTCGAGGTCACCGCCGAGCAGCGCTTCACGCACCTGCGGATCAACCAGCACCCCGACGGCGGCATCGCCCGCCTGCGCGTGTACGGCGAGATCGTCCCGGACCCCGGGTGGCTGACGGCCCTCGGCACCTTCGACGTGGTCGCCCTGGAGAACGGCGGCCGGGTCGAGGACGCCTCCGACCTCTTCTACTCGCCGGCCACCAACACCATCCAGCCGGGCCGCTCCCGCAAGATGGACGACGGCTGGGAGACCCGCCGCCGCCGCGACCAGGGCAACGACTGGATCCGCTACCGGCTCGTCGCCCAGTCCCAGATCCGCGCCGTCGAGATCGACACGGCCTGCCTGAAGGGCAACAGCGCCGGCTGGGCCTCGGTCTCCGTCAAGGACGGTGAGGACGGCGCATGGCGGGAGATCCTGCCCCGCACCCGCCTCCAGCCCGACACCGGCCACCGCTTCGTCCTGCCCGAGCCGGCGGTCGGCACCCACGCGCGGATCGACATCTTCCCCGACGGCGGCATCTCCCGGCTGCGCCTGTTCGGCTCCCTGACCGAGCAGGGCGCGAGCGGCCTCGCCGCCCGCCACCAGGAACTGGGCGGCTGATCCCCGTCCGCGCGCGCGTGGGGCGCCCCGGCCGGACAGCACCGGGGCGCCCCGCCGGTCACCCGCGCGGACCCCTGTTCCGGCCTGCCGGAACTCTTCCCGCCTCCTTTCGCGTTCCTTCCACGTGACCCTTAAGCAAGAGATCGTCGGCAACGCCATGCAGATGGCGGTCGTCAACCTGCACCCCGGCCAGACCGTGTACTGCGAGGCCGGGAAGTTCCTGTTCAAGACCACCAACGTGACCATGGAGACGCGGCTGTCCGGCCCGTCCGGCAGCGGCGGGCAGCAGCAGGGCGGCGGCATGGGCGGTCTGCTCCGGCAGGCCATGGGCACCGCCATGCAGGTCGGCCAGCGCATGCTCGCCGGTGAGTCGCTGGCCTTCCAGTACTTCACCGCCCAGGGCGGCGAGGGCACGGTCGGCTTCGCGGGCGTGCTCCCCGGCGAGATGCGCGCCCTGGAGCTGGACGGCACGCGCGCGTGGTTCGCCGAGAAGGACGCCTTCGTGGCCGCCGAGTCCACCGTCGACTTCGGCATCGCCTTCGCCGGCGGCCGCACCGGCATGAGCGGCGGCGAGGGCTTCGTCCTGGAGAAGTTCACCGGGCACGGCACGGTGATCATCGCGGGCGCGGGCAACTTCATCGACCTCAACCCGGCGGACTTCGGCGGCCGGATCGAGGTCGACACCGGCTGTGTGGTCGCCTTCGAGGAGGGCATCCAGTACGGCGTCCAGCGCGTCGGCGGCCTCAACCGCCAGGGCCTGATGAACGCCGTGTTCGGCGGCGAGGGCCTGTCCCTGGCCACGCTGGAGGGCAACGGCCGGGTGATCCTCCAGTCCCTCACCATCGAGAGCCTCGCCAACGCCCTGAAGAAGGCCCAGGGCGGCGACAAACAGGGCCCGACCGGCGGACTGTTCTCCACGCACGCCGGCTGAGCCGGATCCCCCGGGGGCATCCGGCCGGGCCGATGAGTCGCGGGCGGGCGCGGGATCTGCCCTGTCGACCGCAGACCCCGCACCCGGAAGAAGGCACCCGCCACGGGCAAGCTCGGTCAGGACGGCTGGAGCTCCGGAGACGACGGTGGTGCCGCCCCACCCGGGCGCCGGGGCACGCCCCCCACCCCGCCCGGCCCCCGTCGGTGCAGGCGTCCTCGTCCTGGCCGGGGACCAGGTCGGCCGGTAGCGTGAGCGCGCCCCCGTGCGAGCCGCCGATGTCTCCGCACCCCCTCCCGGAGACCAGGAGAGCCGCACCCCATGTCCTCGCTCGCCGTACCCGCCGCGCTCGCGCCCCGCCGGACCTGGCACACCGACCTGCCCGTGCTGCTCGTCGCGGTCTGCTGGGGCGCCAGCTACCTGGCGGCGAAGGAGATCACCACCGTTCGGACGGTGCTCGCCGTCCTGGTGCTGCGCTTCGCCCTCGCACTGCCCGCCCTGGCCGTCGCCGGCCGCCGCTCCCTGCGCGCGCTCACCGGCGCCCAGTGGCGCGGCGCGGCCCTGCTCGGCCTGATCCTTGCCGGGATCTTCCTGCTGGAGACGTACGGCGTGGTGCACACCTCGGCGACCAACGCCGGTCTGATCATCAGCCTCACGATGATCTTCACCCCGCTCGCCGAGGCCGCCGTCACCCGCACCCGGCCCACGCCGCCCTTCCTCGGCGCGGCGGCCCTGTCGGTCCTGGGCGTCGTCCTGCTCACCCAGGGCGCCGGCTTCACCCGGCCCTCCCTCGGCGACCTGCTGATGCTGCTCGCCGCGTGCGCCCGCACCGTGCACGTCCTGGCCATGTCCCGGATCAAGGCCGTACAGGGCGCCGGCGCGCTGCCGCTGACGACGGTCCAGCTCGGCTCCGCCGTCGCCGTCTTCGCCCTGCTGTCGGCCGCCGGGGGCGGACCGGCGCCGTGGACGGCCGCGACCGGCTTCGGCGCGCGGGAGTGGACGGGACTGCTGTTTCTGTCGGCCCTGTGCACGGTGTTCGCGTTCTTCGTGCAGATGTGGGCCGTCCGCCGCACCTCCGCCTCCCGGGTCAGCCTGCTGCTCGGCACCGAGCCGCTGTGGGCCGCCGGCGCCGGTATCGCGCTGGGCGGCGACCGGCTCGGCGCGCTCGGCCTGGCGGGCGGCGTCCTGGTGCTCGCCGGGACGGCCTGGGGGCGCCGGGCAGCGGGCTGACCCGGGCGCCGACGCTCCCCGGTCCGTGACCTGCCGCACATCCCCCGCAGGCCGATCGAAACGTTTGAGTTTCGCTGCGGGATTGCCTACCTTTGCAGTACGAAACTGTTTCGGACCCATGGCGACGGGGACACGGTCGTCCTGCCGGCGCTGACGCACAACCGAGCAATCCGAGCCCCCTGAGGGAGTTCCATCGTGGAAGCCATCCCGGTCGCCACCGTCCAGGCCGGGCCGTCCGGCCAGACCCACGCCCCGCCGAAGCACCGGTGGTGGGCCCTGGCGGTGATCGGCCTCGCCCAGCTCATGGTCGTGCTCGACGCCACGATCGTGAACATCGCCCTGCCGTCCGCCCAGCAGGACCTGGGCTTCGACAACAACGGGCGGCAGTGGATCGTCACCGCCTACTCCCTGGCCTTCGGCAGTCTGCTGCTGCTCGGCGGCCGGCTCGCCGACCTCGTCGGCCGCAAGACGACCTTCATCATCGGCATCGTCGGCTTCGCCGCCGCCTCCGCGGTCGGCGGCGCGGCGAACGGCTTCACGATGCTGGTCGTCGCGCGTGCCGTGCAGGGGCTGTTCGGCGCCCTGCTCGCCCCCGCGGCGCTCTCCCTGCTGACCACCACGTTCACCGAAGCCAAGGAACGCGCGAAGGCGTTCGGCATATTCGGCGCCATCGCCGGCTCCGGCGCCGCCGTCGGCCTGGTCCTCGGCGGTCTGCTGACCGAGTACCTCAACTGGCGCTGGACGCTGTACGTCAACGACGTCATCGCGATCCCCGCGCTGATCGGCGCGGCCGTCCTCATCGGCCGTTCCGTCCCGGCCGAGCGGCCCAAACTGGACATCCTCGGCGCCGTCCTGGTCTCCGGCGGCCTGTTCGGTGTCGTCTACGGCTTCGCCAACGCCGAGACGCACGACTGGGACAACTGGATGACCTGGGGCTTCCTCGCCGCGGGCGGTCTCCTTCTGGTGGCGTTCTTCCTCTGGCAGACCCGTGCGAAGCACCCCGTCCTGCCCCTGCGCGTCCTGGCGGACCGCGACCGCGCCGCCGCCCTGTCGACCGTGCTGATCTCCTCCGCCGGGATGTTCGGCGTCTTCCTCTTCCTCACCTACTACCTCCAGGCGACGCTGGGCTACTCGCCGGTCAAGAACGGCGTGGCCTTCCTGCCGATGGTGGGCGCGCTGATGGTGATGGCGCAGCTGTCCACCAACTGGCTGGTGCCGAGGATCGGGCCCAAGATCGTCGTGCCCGCCGGCCTGCTCCTGGCCGTCGGCGGCATGGTCTGGCTGACCCGCCTCGACCTGCACAGCAGCTACGCGCCGCATGTGCTGCCGCCGCTGCTGCTGCTGGGCGCGGGGCTCGGGATGTCGATGCCCGCGGCCATGAGCTACGCCACCCTCGGGGTGCGGGCGAGCGACCAGGGCGTGGCCTCGGCGGCCGTCAACACCACCCAGCAGGTGGGCGGTTCGATCAGTACGGCGCTGCTGAACACCCTGGCCGCCAGCGCGGCCACCGACTACGCGAAGCACCACCTGACCGATCCCCTGGTCAAGGCCAACGCGGCGCTGCACAGCTACACCGTCGCCTACTGGTGGTCGGCCGGTTTCTTCGCCTGCGCCGTGCTCGTCACCGCGCTGCTGTTCCGCGCCAGGAAGAAGGCGAACGCGTCCGCCGAGGACGCCGGCGGGCCGGTCCGGGCCGAGGCCGCTCCCGCCGCCGGATCCATGGCGGCCACCGGGACCGCGCCCGAGGCCGCCGGGGCGACCGCCACCGCCCCCCTCGCGTCCGTCGGCGCGGAGGGTCCGGCGGCCATCCGCGGGCAGGTGCGGGACGGTGCGGGCGTACCCGTGCCCCGTACCGCGATCACCGTGCTGGACGCGGCGGGTCACCAGCTGGCCCGCACCACCTCCGGGGACGACGGCTGGTACGCCGTGGACACTCCCGTGCGCGGCAGCCTGGTCCTCATCGGCTCGGCGCCCGGGTACCAGCCGCAGGTCGCCACGCTGAGCCTGGACGGCGCGCCCGTCGCCCACGACCTGGTGCTCCTGCCCAGCCCCGGCGGCGTGGCCGGCACGGTGCGCGGCGGGGACGGGGAGGTGCTCCCCGGCGCCCTGGTGGTGGCGACGGACCGGCACGGTGACGTGACGGCGTCCGCGACCACCGGTACGGGCGGCGGCTACCGGCTCGGCGACCTGCCGCCCGGGGACTACACGCTCAGCGTCAGCGCGCCCGGCCACCGCCCGGCCGCCGTGCCGGCCACCGTCTCCGGCGAGACCACCCGCTGTGACATCCGGCTGTCCGCGGCGGCGACCCTGTGGGGGACGGTGCACACCCAGGACGGACGGGCTCTGGAGGACGCCCGGGTGACCCTGATCGACGCCGCGGGCAACGTCGTCGGGACGCGCACCACGAGCGTCGACGGCAGCTACTCCTTCACCGACCTCGCCAGTGAGCAGTACACCGTGATCGCCGCCGGATACGCGCCGGTGGCCACGCAGGTCACCGTGGACGGCGGCCAGACCGCGGTCGACATCCTGCTCAGCCACAAGGAGGCGTAGTCCGCGCGTCCGCGCGGACCGGGCCGGGCTCCTCGCTTCCGGGTCCTCCGTGGGGGGAGCACACGGGGCGGGGAGCCCGGCCCGGACCTCAGCAGCCGAAGTCGACCAGGTCGAACGTGGCGTAGTGGTCGGAGGTGTAGTAGTCCTCCTGGTCCTCGTCGCCCGTCACGATCCGGCGGGCGCCGCGCGTGGGCGAGCCCGGGGTGATCACCGTGTACTCGTGGTAGTAACCGGCCGGCCGGCCGGGCAGGACGCGTTCCCGGTTCTGGAAGACGACGCCGTCCTGCGCGTACGGGAACGGCCCGCCCCGCTCGATCAGGCCGAGCGTGTCGTGCGCCTGTGCGGGCAGGTCGCCGTAGCAGACGCTGCCGACCGCGGCGGCCGCCGGGGTCGCGGTGACGGTGCCGCCGAGGAGGAGGGCGGACAGGACGGCGGCCGCGGCGCCGGCGCGTGTGATCCGTGGGGGGAATCTCATGGCCTCATGATGACGCGCGTAGAAGGTGGCATGTCAATGACAACCCTGGCGAATGTCCCGTGAAGTCCGGGGAGTTTTCGCGCAGTCGGGTCCGCTGTACGAGGCCCACATGCCAGTCGGTGAACTCGTGCACCAGGCCCAGCGCGCCCTGCACCAGGGCGATGAATCCGAGGAACTCCAGTACCTGTTTCACCCCACGACCCTCGCCGCCCGGCCGCCGCCCGCGCATCGGCCGCGGGGCGGATGCCCGGCGACGGAAGACCCCGCCCGCGCCGGCGGGTGTCATCCGAAGGTCCACGCCGGTGCGACTTAGGTCGACGGTCCCGGTCGCCCGGTCGGTGATCCGGGGACCCAGACGGCCGCGGGGCCCGGACCGTGCGTAGATTTGCGGACCGTGACCGAAGACGAACAGGCGCGGGAGCCGAGGGAGTTCACCGGCCGCCGGTGGCTGTTCCCCTCCGCCCTCGTCCACGAGCTGGACCCGGCCGCCGGGACCCCCGGGCGACGGCCGCGGCGCACGGCACGCGACTGGGTCGTCGACCTCTCCTGCTTCCTCCTGGCCGTCCTCCTCGGCGTGGCCGCCGCCCAGGGCCTCGACAAGGAACCCGGCCTCCCGCACTCCCTCGCCGTCCTCGACCAGATGCTGGGCACCCTGTCCTGCGGCGCCGTCTGGCTGCGCCGCCGGTGGCCCGTCGGGCTCGCCGTCGCGATGATCCCGGTCGGCCTGCTGTCCAACAGCTCGGGCGGCGCCGCGATGGTCGCCCTGTTCACGCTCGCCGTCCACCGGCCCTTCCGGTACGTCGCCTGGACCGCCGGCGTCGAACTCGCGCTCGTCCCGCTGTTCTACTGGATGCGCCCCGACCCCGACCTGCCCTACGCGGGTGTCGTCGCGATCACCACGCTGCTCACCGTGTCCGTCATCGGCTGGGGCATGTTCGTCCGCTCCAAGCGCATGCTGATGCTGAGCCTCAGGGACCGGGCGCACCGGGCGGAGACCGAGGCCCGGCTCCGCGCCGAGCAGGCGCAGCGGCTGGCCCGCGAGGCCATCGCCCGCGAGATGCACGACGTGCTCGCCCACCGGCTCACCCTGCTCAGCGTGCACGCGGGCGCCCTGGAGTTCCGGCCGGACGCACCCCGCGAGGACATCGCGCGGGCCGCCGGGGTGATCCGGGAGAGCGCCCACGAGGCCCTGCAGGACCTACGGGAGATCATCGGCGTCCTGCGGGCCGGGGAGTCCGAGGAGCCGCCCGGCGGGCGTCCCCAGCCGACGCTGGCCGCGCTGGACGCCCTCGTCGCCGAATGCCGCGAGGCCGGCATGCACGTCACCCTCGACCACCGCGTCGCCGACCCGGCCGCCGTCCCCGCCTCCACCGGCCGCACCGCCTACCGCATCGCCCAGGAGGCCCTGACCAACGCCCGCAAGCACGCCCCCGGCACCGAGGTCACGCTCCGCCTCACGGGCACGCCCGGCGACGGCCTGACGATCACGGTCGCCAACCCCGCCCCGCCCGCCGAGGTCCCGGCCGTCCCCGGCTCCGGACAGGGCCTGATCGGCCTGAGGGAACGGGCCACGCTGGCCGGCGGGCACCTGGAGCACGGCACGCGTCCGGACGGGGGATTCGCGGTACGGGGGTGGCTGCCGTGGCCGCGGGGCTGAGGGCCCCGGCGCCGTACACCGGCGTACGCACGCGCACGCGTGCCCCCGGCTCCCGGCCGTTCCCCCCGTCCGGCCCCCGCACCCGTGATTACGTGAGCCCATGACTGCGACGCCGATCAGACTCCTCCTCGTGGACGACGACCCCCTCGTACGCGCCGGTCTGGCGCTGATGATCGGCGGGGCCGGGGACATCGAGATCGTCGGCGAGGCGGCCGACGGCGCGGAGGCCGAGGAAGCGGTGGCGCGGGCCCGGCCGGACGTCGTCCTGATGGACCTCCGGATGCCCGCGGTGGACGGGATCACCGCGACACGACGGCTGCGCGCGCGGCCGGACGCGCCACAGGTCGTCGTGCTCACCACCTTCCACGCCGACGAACAGGTCCTGCACGCCCTGCGCGCCGGGGCCGCCGGTTTCGTGCTGAAGGACACCCCGCCCGCCGAGATCGTCGACGCCGTGCGCCGGGTCGCGGCCGGCGACCCGGTCCTGTCGCCCGCGGTCACCCGGCAGTTGATGCGGCACGCGGCCGGTACCGCCGCCGACGCCCGGCGGACCCGCGCGCGTGAACGGCTCGCCGTGCTCAACGACCGCGAACGCGAGGTCGCCGTCGCCGTCGGCCGCGGCCTCGCCAACGCCCGGATCGCCGCCGAACTTTTCCTCAGCGTGGCCGCCGTCAAGGCCCACGTCTCCCGCGTCCTCACCAAGCTCGGCCTGGACAACCGGGTCCAGATCGCCCTGCTCGTCCATGACGCGGGGCTCCTGGACGACACCGGCGACGGGGCCTGAGCCCCGGGCACCGGGCGGCCGCACGGGCCGGCGGGCACGATCCGGGCGCCACGCGCGTTGTCCCGGTACCGGCCGCGTTCCGGGACCTCGGGGCAGTCCACAGGGGGAGACATGGAACGAGTGATCGACCTGACGGAGTGCGGCGACGCGCTCCGCCGGGACCCGCACCCGGTGTACGCGCGGCTGCGCGAGCGGGGTCCTGTCCACCGGGTCCGGCTCGCCATGCCGGGCGGAGCCTGGGAGACCTGGCTGGTGGTGGGGTACGAGGAGGCGCGGGCCGCCCTCGCCGACCCCCGGCTGGCCAAGGACAGCGCCAAGACGGGCCACGTGCCCCTGGACGAGCAGCTGATCGGCAAGTACCTGCTCGTCGCCGACCCGCCGCAGCACACCCGCCTGCGGGGCCTGGTCGCGCGCGCCTTCACGATGCGCCGGGTCGAGCGGCTGCGCCCGCGGATCCAGCGGATCACCGACGACCTGCTGGACGCCATGCTGCCGTGCGGCCGCGCCGACCTCGTCGACTCCCTCGCCTACCCGCTGCCGATCACCGTCATCTGCGAGCTGCTCGGGTTGCCCGAGACCGACCGTGCGGAGTTCCGGAAGATCTCCACGGAGGTGGTCGCGCCGACCGACGCGGACTCCGAACGCGCGGCGACCGTCCGCTTCGCCGAGTACCTCACCGAGCTGATCGAGGACAAGCGGTGCGCCGGCCCCACGGGCGACCTGCTCGGCGACCTGATCCGCACCACCGCCGAGGACGGCGACCGGCTTTCGATGGACGAGCTGCGGGGCATGGCCTACCTGCTGCTCATCGCCGGTCACGAGACCACGGTCAACCTCATCGGCAACGCCGTCCTCGCCCTGCTCACCCACCCCGCGCAACTGGCGGCCCTGCGCGCCGACCGCACCCTCCTGGAGGGGGCGGTGGAGGAGACGCTGCGCTGGGAAGGGCCGGTGGAGAACGCGACGTACCGGTACGCCGCCGAGCCGCTTCAGATCGCGGGCAGCAGCATCGGGCGGGGCGACGACGTGCTGATCGGCCTCACCGCCGCCCAGCGCGACGGCGGCCGGTTCGCCGACCCCGACCGCTTCGACATCCGCCGCGACACCCGGGGCCACCTCGCCTTCGGCCACGGCATCCACTACTGCCTGGGCGCACCCCTGGCCCGACTGGAGGCAAGCATCGCCCTCGGCACCCTCCTGGACCGCGCTCCCGGCCTCGCCCTGGACGGCGCGCCGGGGGAGTGGCTGCCGGGCATGCTCATGCGGGGCGTGCGAAGCCTGCCGGTCCGCTGGTGACGGGGCGCCCACCCCCGGGACGGGGGGCCGGTCGCGGACGGGGGGTCTACGGCGCTCCGGTTCCGCCCGGGACCTCGGACAGTGCCACCGGGCGCCGCTCGCGGCGGGAGCGTTCGCAGGCCTCGGCGACGCGCAGGGCCTGAAGCGCCTCCCGGCCGCGACGGCGAGCCGGGTGAGTGGCTGCGGGGCATGCTCATGCGGGGCGTGCGAAGCCTGCCGGTCCGCTGGTGACGGGGCGCCGCCCCCGGGACGGGGGGCCGGCCGGTCGCGGACGGGGAGTCTACGGCGCTCCGGTTCCGCCTGGGACCTCGGACAGTGCCACCGGGCGCCGCTCGCGGCGGGAGCGTTCGCAGGCCTCGGCGACGCGCAGGGCCTGGAGCGCCTCCCGGCCGTCGCAGGGGTTGGGCCGTTCGCCGCGGACCACCTCCACGAAGGCGTTCAGTTCGGCCTCGTAGGCGGGGCCGAACCGCTCCAGGAACCCCGTCCACGGCTTGTCCGCGGGCGGGGGACCGGTCGGCTCGGTGGACGCGAGGGGCGTACGGTCGTCCAGGCCGACCACCACCGTGTCGCGCTCCCCGGCCAGCTCCATGCGGACGTCGTAGCCGGCGCCGTTCAGCCGGGTCGCCGTCGCCGTGGCCAGGGTGCCGTCGTCCAGCGTGAGCAGCGCCGCGCCCGTGTCGACGTCCCCGGCCTCCCGGAACATCGCCGGGCCCCGGTCCGAGCCGGCGGCGTACACGTCGGTCACCTCGCGGCCCGTCACCCAGCGCAGCACGTCGAAGTCGTGGATCAGCGTGTCCCGGAACAGCCCGCCGGACAGCGGCAGCCACTCCACAGGTGGCGGCGCCTGGTCGCAGGTCAGGGCCCGTACGGTGTGCAGCCGGCCGAGCCGGCCCGCGCGGACGGCCTCCCGGGCGCCGGCGTAGCCCGCGTCGAACCGCCGCTGGAAGCCCATCTGCAGCACCGTCCCAGCCGTCTCCACCTCGGCGAGCGCGTGCAGTGTGCCCGGCAGGTCCAGCGCGATGGGCTTCTCGCAGAAGACCGGCAGGCCCGAGCGGGCCGCCCGGCCGATCAGCTCGGCGTGGGCCGCCGTCGCCGTGGTGATCACCACCGCGTCCACGCCCCACCGGAAGATCTCGTCGACGCCCGGCGCCGCCGTCTCGCCCAGCCGGTGCGCCAGCGTCTGCGCCCGCGCCGGGTCCGTGTCCGTCAGGATCAGGGACCCGACCTCGCGGTGGCGGCTGAGCGTCCTCGCGTGAAGGGTGCCGATGCGGCCCGTACCGATGACCCCGATGCGCATGGGAACAAAGTGAGGGCCGACCCCGTACCCTGTCAATGCGTATGTCCGGACAACCGGACTAAACGACTTCCCGTCAACCGGGCACAGGGCTACGCTCGGGCCCGTGCCGAAACCAGATGTGGACCCGACCGTGTCGCTCGACCTCCGCGTGGACCGTAGCTCCCCGGTGCCGCTGTACTTCCAGCTCTCCCAGCAGCTGGAGGCCGCCATCGAGCACGGCAGCCTCACCCCGGGCAGCCTGCTGGGCAACGAGATCGAGCTGGCCGCACGGCTCGGGCTGTCCCGGCCGACCGTCCGCCAGGCCATCCAGTCCCTCGTCGACAAGGGCCTCCTCGTGCGGCGCCGGGGTGTGGGCACCCAGGTCGTGCACAGCCAGGTCAAGCGCCCGCTGGAACTGAGCAGCCTGTACGACGACCTGGAGGCGGCCGGTCAGCGCCCCGCGACGAAGGTCCTGGTCAACACGGTCGTCCCCGCCTCCGCCGCGGTCGCCGCGGCGCTCGGTGTCGCGGAGGGCGGTGACGTGCACCGCATCGAGCGGCTGCGCCTCGCGCACGGCGAGCCGATGGCGTACCTGATCAACCACCTGCCGCCCGGCCTGCTCGACCTGGACACGGACCAGCTGGAGGCCACCGGTCTGTACCGGCTGATGCGCGCCGCCGGGATCACCCTGCACAGTGCCCGCCAGTCCATCGGGGCCCGGGGTGCGACGGCCGCCGAGGCCGAGCGGCTCGGCGAGGCCGAGGGGGCCCCGCTGCTCACCATGCAGCGCACCACCTTCGACGACACCGGCCGCGCGGTGGAGTTCGGCGACCACACCTACCGCCCGAGCCGCTACTCCTTCGAGTTCCAGCTCCTCGTACGCCCCTGAGCGACCGGCCGCCTTCGTCGCAATGTCCGGACAATGCGACCCGTGGGGGCTCCCCGGTCATGTCACGGGTGTTCCCCGTGTTCGATACTGGAGTGTTTGGGGCCGCTGACGCGATCGACGGCCCCTTGCGTCTGTACGAACACGGCAAGAAGGGCACGGCCTCGTGGCACGGTTTCGGACCTGGGTAGGCATAGCGCTGGCGGGGGCACTCTCCGTGTCCCTGGCGGCATGCAGCAGCACCGGCGGCAAGCGGGCGGAGGACGCCCGCAAGGCCGCCGCCGCCCAGGGCAGGGCAGCGGTGGACACCCCGCGCTGGACCTTCGCGATGATCACCCACTCGGGTGATGGCGACACCTTCTGGGACATCGTGCAGAGCGGCGCCAAGCAGGCCGCCGTCAAGGACAACATCAACTTCCTGTACTCGCACGACGACGAGGCCCAGCAGCAGGCCCAGCTGGTGGACGCGGCCGTCGACAAGAAGGTCGACGGCATCATCGTCACCCTCGCCAAGCCGGACGCCATGAAGGCGGCCGTGGCCCGTGCCGAGAAGGCCGGCATCCCGGTGATCACCGTGAACTCCGGCTCCCAGGAGTCCAAGGCCTTCGGCGCCCTCACCCACATCGGGCAGGACGAGACCGTCGCCGGTGAGGCCGTCGGCGAGGAGCTGAACAAGCGCGGGAAGAAGAAGGCCCTGTGCGTGCTGCACGAGCAGGGCAACGTCGGCCACGAGCAGCGCTGCGACGGCGTCGCCAAGACCTTCCGCGGCACGCTGCGCAAGCTGTACGTCAACGGCACCAACATGCCCGACGTGCAGTCCGCCGTCGAGGCCAAGCTCCAGGCCGACAAGTCCATCGACGCCGTCGTCACCCTCGGCGCGCCCTACGCCGACACCGCCGTGAAGGCGCGCACGGACGCGGGCAGCAAGGCCGAGATCGACACCTTCGACCTCAACGCCAAGGTGGCGGCCTCGCTGAAGGACGGCACCCTCGGCTTCGCCGTGGACCAGCAGCCGTACCTCCAGGGCTACCAGGCCGTCGACCTGCTGTGGCTGTACAAGTACAACGGCGACGTCCTCGGCGGCGGCCGGCCGGTGCTGACCGGCCCCCAGATCATCACCAAGGACCAGGCGTCCGCCCTCGCGGAGTACACCGAGCGGGGCACCCGATGAGCGCGGTCACGGACGAGAAGCCGCTCGACGGCGGACTCCTGGGCAGCTCCCCGCTGCGGACGCTGCTGACCCGCCCGGAGCTGGGCTCGGTCGTCGGCGCCCTCGCCGTCTTCGTCTTCTTCGCGTTCGCCGCCGACGGCTTCCTGCGCGCCACCAGCCTCAGCACGGTCCTGTACGCCTCCTCGACCATCGGGATCATGGCCGTACCCGTGGCCCTGCTGATGATCGGCGGCGAGTTCGACCTCTCGGCGGGCGTCCTGGTGACGTCGTCGGCGCTGGTCTCCTCGATGTTCAGCTACCAGATGACGGCGAACACCTGGGTCGGCGTGGGCGTGTCCCTGCTGGTCACGCTGGCCATCGGTGCCTTCAACGGCTTCATGCTCACCCGCACCAGGCTGCCCAGCTTCATCATCACGCTAGGCACCTTCCTGATGCTGACCGGCATGAACCTCGGCTTCACCAAGCTGATCGACGGCACGGTCTCCACCAAGACCATCGCCGACATGGAGGGCTTCTCCAGCGCCCACGCCGTCTTCGCCTCGACCATCGGCATCGGCGGGGTCGGCATCAAGGTCACCATCCTGTGGTGGGTCGGGCTGGTCGCCCTCGCCTCCTGGATCCTGCTGCGCACCCGCACCGGCAACTGGATCTTCGCCGTCGGCGGCAACGAGGACGCGGCCCGCGCGGTCGGCGTCCCGGTCGCCCGGACCAAGATCGGCCTCTACATGGGCGTCGCCTTCGGCGCCTGGATCTCCGGCCAGCACCTGCTCTTCTCCTTCGACGCCGTCCAGTCCGGCGAAGGCGTCGGCAACGAGCTGATCTACATCATCGCCGCCGTCATCGGCGGCTGCCTGATCACCGGCGGCCACGGCAGCGCGGTCGGCTCGGCCGTCGGCGCGCTGCTGTTCGGCATGACCAGCAAGGGCATCGTCTTCGCCGAGTGGAACCCCGACTGGTTCAAGTTCTTCCTCGGAGCGATGCTGCTCCTCGCGACCCTGCTCAACGCCTGGGTCCGCAAACGCGCGGAGGCCACCAAGTGACACTCGTCGAGCTGACCGGCGTCAGCAAGCACTACGGCACCGTGCGCGCCCTGGAAGGGGTCTCGCTGGAGGTCCACGCGGGGGAGATCACCTGCGTCCTCGGCGACAACGGCGCCGGCAAGTCCACCCTGATCAAGATCGTCGCGGGCCTGCACCGGCACGACGGCGGCACCCTGCGCGTCGAGGGCGAGGAGACCACCCTCTCCTCCCCGCGCGAGGCCCTGGACCGGGGCATCGCCACGGTCTACCAGGACCTGGCCGTCGTCCCCCTCATGCCGGTCTGGCGCAACTTCTTCCTCGGCTCCGAGCCCCGCAAGGGCACCGGCCCCTTCAAGCGCCTGGACACCGACTTCATGCGCCGCACCACCCGCGAGGCGCTGCTCCGCATGGGCATCGACCTCCGGGACGTCGACCAGCCCATCGGCACGCTGTCGGGTGGCGAGCGCCAATGCGTCGCCATCGCCAGGGCGGTCCACTTCGGTGCCAAGGTCCTGGTGCTGGACGAGCCCACGGCGGCACTGGGAGTCAAGCAGTCCGGTGTGGTCCTCAAATATGTGGCGGCGGCACGGGACGAGGGCCTGGGCGTTGTCTTGATCACCCACAACCCGCACCACGCCTACCTGGTGGGGGACAGGTTCGTGCTGCTGCGGAGGGGCACGATGGTGGGCCATTACACACGGGACGACATCACGCTGGACGAGCTGACCCAGCAGATGGCGGGAGGATCCGACCTGGACGCTCTGCGCCACGAACTGCAGCGGGGGTGAGGGCGCGGGGCCGTGCCGCGGTGCGGCCCCGCGCGTCGGCGCTCCGGACCGTGACGCTCGGCACGCACCCCCGCCCCCGCCCCGCGCAGCACCCGGCGTGAGCGTGCGGCACAATCGAGCCCGATGAGCACCTACCGCGACCTCACCGCCCCCATCGGTTCCCGCCGAGCCCCGGTCCTGCGCACCGTGGGCACACGAGAGCGCCGGTCACATCTGACCGCACCCCGTGTCCCCACCGTCGGCATCGACATCGGCGGCACCAAGGTCATGGCGGGCGTCGTGGACGCCGACGGCAACATCCTGGAGAAGCTCCGCACGGAGACCCCGGACAAGTCCAAGAGCCCCAAGGTCGTCGAGGACACCATCGTCGAACTGGTGCTGGACCTGTCCGACCGGCACGACGTGCACGCGGTCGGCATCGGCGCCGCCGGCTGGGTCGACGCAGACCGCAACCGCGTCCTGTTCGCCCCCCACCTGTCCTGGCGCAACGAACCGCTGCGCGACCGCCTCGCCAGCCGCCTGTCCGTCCCGGTCCTCGTGGACAACGACGCCAACACCGCGGCCTGGGCGGAGTGGCGCTTCGGCGCCGGCCGCGGCGAGGACCACCTGGTGATGATCACGCTCGGCACCGGCATCGGCGGCGCCATCCTGGAGGACGGCCAGGTCAAGCGCGGCAAGTTCGGGGTCGCCGGCGAGTTCGGCCACATGCAGGTCGTTCCCGGCGGACACCGCTGCCCGTGCGGCAACCGCGGCTGCTGGGAGCAGTACAGCTCCGGCAACGCGCTCGTCCGGGAGGCGCGCGAGCTGGCCGCCGCCGACTCACCGGTCGCCTACGGCATCATCGAGCACGTCAAGGGCAACATCGGCGACATCACCGGCCCGATGATCACCGAGCTGGCCCGTGAGGGCGACGCGATGTGCGTGGAACTGCTCCAGGACATCGGCCAGTGGCTCGGCGTGGGCATCGCCAACCTCGCCGCCGCCCTTGACCCCTCCTGCTTCGTGATCGGCGGTGGCGTCTCGGCCGCCGACGACCTGCTCATCGGCCCCGCCCGGGACGCCTTCAAGCGGCACCTCACCGGGCGCGGCTACCGCCCCGAGGCCCGCATCACCCGCGCCCAGCTCGGCCCCGAGGCGGGCATGGTGGGCGCCGCCGACCTGGCCCGGCTGGTCGCCCGCCGGTTCCGCAGGGCCAAGCGGCGCCGGGTGGAGCGGTACGAGCGCTACGAGCGGTACGCCCAGGCCCGCCGCGACCAGGACACGGCATGACGCCGTCGCTTCCCCACCAGGGCGGCCCGCCGGACGAGCCGCAGCCGCCCGCCGAGGACCCGCGCCACAAGGCCAGACGGCGGGCGCTCACCCTGCTGATCATCGGGCTGCTGATCGGCGTCCCGGCCGGCTACCTGGTGATCTCCGCGAACCAGAGCCGCGACAGCGGCAAGGACAAGGAGGCGAAGTACTCGGCGACCGGGCTCACCCCCGGGTGGCCGTCGAAGGTGCAGCGCCGGCTCTACCAGGTGAGCGTCCCGCACCCCGCCGACGACATCGCCTACTACGAGACCAACAACTGGAAGACCAGCCGCCTCTACGTGCAGTTCCGCACCAACCCCGCCGGTCTGGACAGCTTCCTCCAGGCCATGGGCGTGCGCCGGGACCAGCTCGAGAAGGGCGACATCGCCGTCGGCGCACGCGACCGGAAGGTCAGCGGCTGGACCTTCGGCGGCACCGGCCCCTGGTGGGGCCTGACCCACGCGCAGAAGAACCCGGCGCCGACCCAGGACGTGGTCGTCAACCTGTCCGACCCGCAGTATCCGATGGTGTTCGTGGTCTCCCGCACGGTCCCGTGACGACGGCCGGCACCCGCCTGCGGAGCCGATTGTCAGACCCCGCCCGTAGAGTCGGAGACGTCTGATCCGACACACGGGCGGGAGGTGGCAGGACGTATGACCGGCACGGTTGCGGTGGCCGAGCGCACGGCAGGTCCCCGGGAGACGGGGACCGGGCACCCGGTCCCGGTGCGCCTCGCGTCCGTCTACCTGCCCGCGCCCCTGCCGCGCCAGGGCCGCCTGGCCTTCTGGGACCCCGCCGGCGACCCGCTGCCCACCGCGAGCGGCGGCGGCCTGGAGGAGCTGACGGTCGTACGGCGGCACGGCGCCGGTGTGCGCCGCCGGCAGGTGCCCGCGCTGGTCCTGCCCCTCACCGAGGCCCTGCCGCTGCTGGCCGGCGCCCGGCGCGACCCGGCCGCCCACCCGGCCACCGCCTGCTGGAGCGCCGCCGCCCTGCACGCGCTGCGGCTCGTCGCCCGCGGCCGGCTGCTGCCGGGCCTGACCCCGGCCGGCCACGACGCCTGGCGGGCGGGCCCGCTGGAGCCCGGCGACATCGCCCACCTGCGCGCCATCGCCGCGGCCCTGCCTCCCGAGGGTCACGCCGTCCCCCTCCCCGGCCCGGGCGCGCTCCGGCTGCCCGAACCCGAGGCCCTGATCCGTTCCTTCCTGGACGCGGTCGCCGACACCCTGCCGCGCACGCCGGCGGCCCCCTACACCGCCGGCCGGCCCTTCGCCGCCCTTGAGCCCCAGGCCCTGCCCGGGGCCCACGAGTGGGCGGCCGAGGTCGCCGCCGGGATGGACGCGGGCGTCCGGATCTCGCTCCGCCTGGACCTGTCCGCGTACGACGTCTTCGACGCCGCCGCCGACGCGGGCGCCCGCGCCGCCGGAGCGGCCGTCGTCCAGGTGCACAGCCTCGCCGACCCCACCCTGGTGGCCGACGCCGCGGCCCTGTGGGCGGGCGAGGCCGGCGAGGCGTTCGGGCCCCGCGCGCGCGTCGACGCGGCCCTCGCCGTGCGGCGCGCCGCACGTGTGTGGCCGCCCCTGGACCGCCTCGCCGAGCAGGACGTCCCCGACGTGCTCGCGCTGTCCGAGGAGGAGGTGGGCGACCTGCTCGGGGTGGCCGCCTCCCGCCTCGCCGCCGCCGGGGTCGCCGTGCACTGGCCCCGGGACCTGGCCCGCGACCTGACCGCCACCGCCGTCGTCCGCCCGGCGCCCGGCTCGGCCACCGACGGCACCGGCTTCTTCGAGAGCGAGGACCTGCTCCGGTTCCGCTGGCAGCTGGCCCTCGGCGGCGACCCGCTCGACGAGGCCGAGATGGACGCCCTGGCCGAGGCCCACCGCCCGGTCGTACGGCTCCGGGACCGCTGGGTGCTGGTCGACCCCGCGCTGGTCCGCAAGGCCCGCACACGCGAACTGGGCCTGCTGGACCCGGTCGACGCGCTCGCCGTCGCCCTCACCGGCACCGCCGAGGTCGACGGCGAGACCGTCGAGGCCGTCCCCGCCGGCGCGCTGGCCACCCTCCGCGACCGCCTCACCGCCGGCCTGCGCCCCGCCGACCCGCCCCCCGGCCTGCGCGCCACCCTCCGCGACTACCAGCTGCGCGGCCTCGCCTGGCTCGACCTGATGACCTCCCTCGGCCTCGGCGGCTGCCTCGCCGACGACATGGGCCTCGGGAAGACCGTCACCCTCATCGCGCTGCACCTGAAGCGGGCCCGCACCGAGCCGACCCTCGTCGTCTGCCCGGCCAGCCTCCTCGGCAACTGGCAGCGGGAGATCACCCGCTTCGCGCCCGGCGTCCCGGTCCGCCGCTTCCACGGCCCCGAACGCACCCTGGACGGCGTGGACGGCGGCTTCGTCCTCACCACCTACGGCACCATGCGGTCCACCGCGGCCCGCCTCGCCGAACAGCCCTGGGGCATGGTCGTCGCCGACGAGGCACAGCACGTGAAGAACCCCTACTCGGCCACCGCCAAGGCACTGCGCACGATCCCGTCCCCCGCGCGCGTGGCGCTGACCGGCACCCCCGTGGAGAACAACCTCTCCGAACTGTGGGCCCTGCTCGACTGGACCACCCCCGGGCTCCTCGGCCCGCTGAAGTCCTTCCGCGCCCGGCACGCGCGGGCGGTGGAGAACGGCGAGGACGAGGAAGCGGTGCGGCGCCTGGCCCGGCTGGTCCGCCCCTTCCTGCTGCGCCGCAAGAAGTCCGACCCCGGCATCGTGCCCGAGCTGCCGCCGAAGACGGAGACGGACCACCCGGTGCCGCTCACCCGGGAACAGGCCGCGCTGTACGAGGCGGTGGTGCGCGAGTCGATGCTGGCCATCGAGACGGCGCAGGGCATGGCCCGCCGGGGCCTGGTGCTGAAGCTCCTCGGCGCCCTGAAGCAGATCTGCGACCACCCGGCGCTCTACCTGAAGGAGGACCCGCGCCCGGACCGCCTGGCCGCCCGCTCCGGCAAGCTGGCCCTCCTGGACGAACTGCTGGACACCCTGCTCGCCGAGGACGGCTCGGCGCTCGTCTTCACCCAGTACGTCGGCATGGCCCGCCTCCTCACCGCCCACCTGTCCGCCCGCGCGATCCCCGTCGACCTGCTGCACGGCGGCACTCCCGTGCCGGAACGCGAACGCATGGTCGACCGCTTCCAGGACGGCGGCACACCGGTGCTGGTGCTGTCCCTGAAGGCGGCCGGCACCGGCCTGAACCTCACCCGCGCGGGCCATGTCGTCCACTTCGACCGCTGGTGGAACCCGGCCGTGGAGGAACAGGCCACCGACCGCGCGTACCGCATCGGCCAGACCCAGCCGGTGCAGGTCCACCGCCTGGTCACCGAGGGCACGGTGGAGGACCGCATCGCCGAGATGCTCGCGTCCAAGCGCGCCCTGGCCGACGCGATCCTGGGCTCCGGCGAGGCGGCCCTCACGGAGCTGACGGACCGCGAGCTGTCCGACCTCGTCTCCCTGCGGAGGACCTCGTGACGCCCCCGCCCCGCCCTGGCGACGCCGCCCGCCGGGCCCTCCGCGCGGCCCGCGAACGCGCGGAGACCGAGCCGGAGCGGACGGCGGGACCGACGCGGGACACCCCGGAGGAAACGGCCGCCGAACCGGCCGGGGCGCCACGGGCCTGCGCCGAGGAGACGACGACTCCCGCGGAGAGCGGGGACGGAACCGAGCCCTGGCCGGTGGACGAGGGGCGAGCGGGGCTCTCCGGGGGTGGCGCGAGGCCCGGCGGCGGGCTGCCGGCCGACGGCGACGGCGAGCCGGGGGGCGTCCCGCACGCGTCGCTCGGCGCAGACGGCGAGGCCGCGCAGGGTGCGGGGGCCGGGCAGGGCGCGGGTGAGCCGGCACCGTCCGGCGGTGAGGGCGAACCGGGCGACGACGGGCCGGCCGGGCCTGCCGGCACCCCAGGGGCCAGGCCCGGCGATGCGGCACGCGCGGCTCTGCGGGCCGCCGTTGCCACGCGGCGGGGCCGGGGCGCACCGCGAACGGCCGCCGGCCTGGTGGCGGAGGGGGAGGAGGAGGCCGCGAAACCCGGAGCGGAGGACGGGCGGGGGACGGATGCGGCTGGTGCTGGTGCGGGCTCCGGTGCTGCCGGTGTTGAGTCCGGTGCCGTTGGTGCGAGTGGTGTTGCCGGTGCGCGGGGCGGCGGTGACGCGGGGCCGGCCGGTACCACGGGCGGGCGTCCCGGCGATGTCGCCCGGGAGGCGCTGCGGGCGGCCCGGCGGGAGGCGTCGCGGGCGCGGGCGGCCGAACCCCGGAGCGATGGGCGGACACCGGCGCGTGCCGCTGCCGCGACGCCGCGCACCTCGCCCGCACCGGGGCAGCGGCCCTCGGCCGCCAGGGCCAAGGCAGCCCAGGACATGCGGGACTACCTGGCGACCGCCTTCCGCATGCCGACGTGGTCGGACACCCCCGAGGCGGCTGAGGAGCACGCCCCGGAGGAGCACGCCCCGCCCATGCCGGCCGGACCGACCCCGTCGGCCTCGGCGTCAGCACCGCGGCCCCCGGCGTCCGATCCGTCCGACCCGGTCCCCGCCGTGCGGACCCCTGCCCTCCCGACGGAGCCCTCGGCCTCCGTCCCGTCCGGGCCCGTCCCTTCCGCGGAGGCGCCCCGGACCACCCCCTCGACCCGGTCGGCGCCGACGTCCGCGCCCTCGCCTTCGGACCACACGCCCGCACCTTGGGCGTCGGCGTCCGCGTCCTCGGAGCAGACGCCCTCGCCGTCGGGGCACACGCCCGGACCTTCGGCGTCCTCGCCTCCGCCTCTGGCGTCCGCGCCCGCGTCTTCAGGGCAGACGCCCCCGCTGTCGGGGCACACGCCCGGACCTTGGGCGTCCTCGCCTTTGCCTCCGGCGTCCGCGCCCGCGTCTTCGGAGCACACGCCCGGACCTTCGGTGCCCACGCCCACGTCCGCGCAGCCGCCCCCGGCGTCGGCGTCCGCGTCTTCCGCGTCCGCGCCGGCATCCACGGGTCACACGCCCGGACCCCCGGCGTCCACCCCCGGACCTTCGGAGCACGCGGCCGCCCGGCCCGGCCCGGCCGGGCCGTTCGCCCGTTGGACGCCGGCCGCTCGGGTCACCCCGGCCGGGGGTGCCTCGCCGGCCGGACCGTCCGACGCTTCCGCGCACCCCGGCCCCGGCACCCCGCCCAGCCCGGCCGCCCCGCAGCTGCCGACGACCATGGCGGCTCCCCACCGTGACACCGAACTCCGCCGTACGTTCCCGGCGTTCGCCCCGCGTGGAACCGCCGGTGGGGACGGGCCGTTCGCCGGGACCTGGTGGGGCAACGCCTGGGTCGGGGCGCTGGAGCGGGGCGCGCTGGACGCGAAGCGGCTGGCGCGGGGGCGGGGCTACGCGGACCAGGGGCATGTGGACGCGATCACCGTCACCCCGGGACTCGT
Organism: Streptomyces sp. NPDC047841; assembly: GCF_040704085.1. NCBI lineage: Bacteria > Bacillati > Actinomycetota > Actinomycetes > Kitasatosporales > Streptomycetaceae > Streptomyces > Streptomyces sp. NPDC047841. Next base: position 15,711 of record NZ_JBEYRP010000001.1, on the reverse strand, counting down.
GCTGGCGTACGTGCGCGGAAGCCGGCCCCGGCCGTACCGCGTGCAGGTACGGGTGCGGACACTGGAGGACGAGGACTGGGAGACGTTCCTGGACGCCGCGGCCGACCGGCCGGGGCACATCGCGGCGCTGCTCGACAAGGAGTTGCCCCAGTCGCTCGCCGACTGCGGGGTGCCCCTGCTGCCCGGCCCCGGTGACCTCGCCCCCCGGTGCAGTTGCCCCGACTCCGGTCACCCCTGCAAGCACGCAGCGGCCCTCTGCTACCAGACGGCCCGTCTGCTCGACGCCGATCCGTTCGTGCTGCTCCTGCTGCGCGGCCGGGGCGAGAGGGAACTGCTCGACGCGCTGTCCCGGCGCAGTGCCGCCCGGGCCGCCCGCGCCGCCCGGGAACGGCAGCCGCAGACGCTGCCGGGCGTCCGTGCCGCCGACGCCCTCGCTCCGCGCGAACTGCCGCCGCCGCCCCCGCCGTTGCCGGTGCCCCCGCACCCGGAGCAGCCCCCGGTGTACCCGTCGGCGCCCGGCGGCCCCGACCCCTTCGCGCTGGACCAGCTGGCGACGGACGCAGCCGCCCGCGCGCACGCCCTGCTCGCCACCGGACGCGACCCGGTCGGGGAGCTGACCCTGTGGCAGGACGCGGTACGGCTCGCCGCGGCCCGCCCCGGCTCCGGGCTGACCGCGGCCACCCGCACGCTGTACGCCACGCTCGCCGACGCCGCCCACCGCACCCCGGCCGATCTCGCGCGTGCCGTCGCGGCCTGGCGGCAGGGCGGCGCGGCGGGGCTGGCCGCGCTGGAGGAGCCGTGGGACCCGCCGGCCGGACGCTTCGACCGGGCCCGCCCGCTGCTGCTCGCCGCCGACCTGCCGGCGTTCCGGCCGTGGCGCAACCGCCTCACCCACCCACGCGGCCACGTCCAGCTGCGCCTCGGGCACGACGGCCTCTGGTACGCCTACGAGTCGGACCCCGGCCAGGACGACTGGTGGCCCCGCGGCACCCCGGACCTCGACCCGGTCGGCGCCCTGACCGGCCTGGGCATACCCGACGACGCGGCCTGAGCGACCGCCGCGCGTCCCAAGCGCGTTGCACGCGCCGTTCAGGATCGCGTCCGGCAGGCCGGGGTAGCGGTGGTCGAGGCCGGCGCGGCACAGCGACAGCGGGACCTCCCGGCCCGAAGGGCACTGCCGGATGACACCGGCGTCGCGCGGCACGCGCCAGTGGTGCGTCATCGACGACTTCGAGACCCCGTCCAGGACGCTGCCGCCGGTGCGGTGTGCTCGCTGCCGTCGCCGAGAACGTGGACAACGGTCAGCCGCGTGGGGTGTCGAGGGCGCCGCGCGACCGGCCGCCTGGTGTCCGGCCCTCTCTCGCGGACGCGCACGGACGGCCGACGCGCTCGGTGCCCCGGCGGCCACGGCCACCGGGGCTCTCCCGCTCCGCGACGACGGCATCGGCGAGCGGCCGGGAAGACCCGCGCGTCAGGCCGCGGACCGTCACCGGCGTACGCGTGTCACCCGGCGCGCCGCCGGGAGGGGAAGCCGTGGGCGCGCGCGGCGAGGACCACGGCGAGCACGGGCAGCAGGAGCAGCAGCACGGTCCAGGGGAAGGCGCCGCTGCCGGCCGCGTCCAGCAGGACGCCGCCCAGCACGCCGCCGCCGGCCATGGCCACGTTCCAGAGCGTGACCAGCATCGCCTGCGCCGCGTCGGCGCGGTCGCCGCCCGCGTCCCCGACGGCGGTCTGCAACAGGGTGGGCATCCCGCCCCAGCCCAGCCCCCACAGCGCGGCGGCGACGTACACCGGCGCGCCGCCGTCGCCCAGCACTCCGAGCCAGGCCGCGGCCACCGCCACCAGCACGGTGCCCGCGATGGTCAACGAGCGCAGCCGGTACTGGATCCGGGCCCCCACGACCCAGACGCCCAGCAGCGAGGCGACGCCGAACGCGAGCAGTACCAGGTCGGTGTCGTCGCCCATCCCGAGACCGTTCAGGAACGTGGCGATGTAGGCGTACAGCACCGTGTGGGCCAGCACGAAGACGAGCGTGACGAAGAGCACCGGGCGCACGCCCGGGACCCCCAGCGCCCGCAGCATCCGCGGGCGTTCGCCGCGCGGCAGGCCCGGATGGTCGGGTACCACGGCGGTGATCCACGCCAGCAGCACCACCGTGAGCGCCGACATCGCCAGGAACGCCACGCGCCAGCCGAGGGCCTGGCCGAGGAAGGTCCCGGCGGGCACACCGAGGGAGAGCGCCAGCGGGATCCCCGTCATGGCCACGGCGATCGCCCGGCCCTGGAGGGGGACGTCCACCATGCGCCGCGCGTAGCCCGCGAGCAGGGACCACGCCAGGCCCGCGGCGACCCCGGCGAGGAAGCGGGCCGCCATCGTCAGGCCGTAGACGGACGACGCCGCCGTGACCGTGTTGGCCACGGCGAAGCCCGCCACGGCGGTGAGCAGCAGGCGCTTGCGCTGCCAGGCGGCGGTGGCCGCCGTCAGCGGCAGCGCGGTGAGCGCCGTGCCGAGCGCGTAGACCGTGACCGTCTGCCCGGTCGCGGACTCGCTCACCCCCAGGTCGTGACTCATCCCGGGGAGCAGGCCCGCCGGGAGCGTCTCGGTGAGGCTGGTGAGGAACACAGCGGTGGCGAGGGCGAGCAGCGCCGGCAGCGGCAGTCGCCCGTCGCCGTGCCGCACCGGCGGTGCGGCACCGGAATCCCTGCCGGACGGGGCGGCCGTGTCGGGGGAGGCGGTCATGGTGGGGCACTCCGTATCTCGTGGATCCGTGTCTCGGGGAACTGTGCGGGCGGGCCCTTCGGGAGTGCTTCGGAAATCCTTCGGGACCGTCGCGGAGCCGGACGGGACAGCCGGGCAGCGCACTTGGGCGGGTACGGTGGTGCGCATGCGGTTTGGGGTGCTCGGACCACTCGCGGTGTGGGACGACGAGGGGGAACCGCTCCAGGTCCCCGAGACCAAGGTGCGGGCGCTGCTGGCGGATCTGCTCGCGCACGACGGCGGCCCCGTCTCCACCGACCGGCTCGTCCACGACCTGTGGGGCGACCACCCTCCCGGCAATCCGGCGGGCGCGCTCCAGGCGAAGGTCTCCCAACTGCGCCGGGTGGTGGGCCGCGAGCGGCTGATACGGCAGCCGCCCGGCTACCGGCTGATCCTCGGCCCGGCCGACGACGTGGACACCGAGCGGTTCGGCCGGCTCGTCACCGAGGCGCGCCGTGCCGTGGACCCGCGGGCGCGGGCGGCACTGCTCACCGAGGCGGTGGAGCTGTGGCGGGGGCCGGCGTACGCCGACTTCGCCGACGAGGAGTTCGCCCGCGCGGCCCGGGAGTGCCTGGCGGAGCAGCGGCTGGCCGTGCTGGAGGAGCGGGCCGAGGCCCGGCTGGCGGCGGGGGACCACCTGCTCCTCGCCGGTGAACTGGCCGCGCTCGTGGCCGGGCATCCGCTGCGGGAGCGCCTGCGCGCGGTGCAGATGCGGGCGCTGTACCGCGCGGGTCACCAGGGCGAGGCGCTCGCGTCGTACGAGGATCTCCGCACCCGCCTCGCCGACGAACTGGGCGCCTGCCCCGGCCCCGCCCTGAGCGCCCTGCACCGGGCGATGCTCCGCCAGGACCCGTCGCTGACCGCCGACCCCGCGGCGCCGGCCGGGGACGCCGTGGCGGGTTCCCCGGTCGCCGTGCCGGGTTCTCCGGTCGCCGTTCCGGGTCCCCAGGGCTCCATCACCCCTGCCACCCCCACCACCCCCACCAACCTCCTCCACCCCCTCACCCCCCTCGTGGGCCGCGACCGAGCACTGGCCGACCTCGTCCCCCTCCTCGCGCGGCAGCGGCTGGTCACCCTCACCGGGCCCGGCGGCGTGGGGAAGACGCGTCTCGCGGTGGCCGTCGCGCAGGAGTTCGCGTCCGGGGACGTACCCGACGGAGTTTGGTTCGTGGAGTTCGCGGGTGTCCGCGGCGCCACCCCCGACGACCTCGCCGGGATCGTCGCCGCGACCCTCGGCATCCGCGACGGCGCCCCCTCCGCGCCGCCCGCCACCGGCACCACGACCGCGTCCCCCGTGCACCGGCTGGCCGCCGCCCTGCGCGACCGCCGTACCCTGCTCGTGCTGGACAACTGCGAGCACGTCGTCGCCTCCGCCGCCGAACTGGTCGCGCCGCTCCTGCACCGCGCGCCGGGGCTGCGCGTCCTCACCACCAGCCAGGAACCGCTCGCCCTGGCCGGTGAGACGGTGTTCCTGGTCGAGCCGCTGCCCACCCCGGACGCCGTACGCCTGTTCACCGAGCGGGCCGCCGCCTGCGCGCCCGGGTTCCGGCTCGGCACCGGCGAGGACGACGGCACCGGCCGCGACCAGGGGGCCGACCCCGCCGTCGTGGCCGAGATCTGCCGGCGGCTTGACGGCATCCCGCTCGCCCTGGAACTCGCCGCGTCCCGCGTACGCGCGCTCGGCGTACGGGAACTGGCCGCGCGCCTCGACGACCGGTTCCGGGTGCTGACCTCCGGGCAGCGGGGCGCGCCCGCCCGGCAGCAGACCCTGCGCGCGATGATCGACTGGAGCTGGGAACTGCTCAGCGTGCCGGAACGCCTCGTGCTGAGCCGTCTCGCCGTGCACGGCGACGGCTGCACCCTCGACGCCGCGGAGGCGGTGTGCGCGGGGGAGGGCGTGCCCGGCGGCGCGGTGCTCGACCTCGTCACCCGGCTCGTGGAGAAGTCCCTCGTCGTCGTCACGGCCGGCCCGGCCGGCCCTCGCTACCGCCTGCTGGAGTCGGTCGCCGCCTACGCCCTCGAGCGGCTGCGCGAGACGGGCGACGAGAGCGCCGTACGCGAGCGGCACCTGCGCCACTACCTCACGCTCGCCGAACGCGCGGAACGGCGGCTGCGCGGACCACGGCAACGGGACCGGCTCGCCCGCCTGGACGCCGAGGCGGGCAATCTGCGCGCCGCCCTGGACGAGGCGGTGCGCCGGGCCGCCGCCGGACGGCGTGCGGAGGCCGTACGGCTGGTCACCTCCCTGGCCTGGTGGTGGCTGCTGCGCGGCCGGCTCACCGAGGCCCGCCGTGGCCTGGCCGCCGTCCTCGCCGCCACCGCCGGTGATCCCGATCCCGAACTCGCCCTGCTGCACAGCGCGTTCGTGCTGCTCACCGGGGAGCGCACGGCGACCCCCGCCGCCGACGCCGTACCCGACCCCGCGCGCCGCGCCAGGGCGCTATGGCTGAACGCCTACGGCAGGTTCAGCGTGGGCGATCTGGACGGCAGCCGTGCCCTGAACGCCCGTGCCCTGGCCGGTTTCGAGGCGGCGGACGAGCAGTGGGGCGTCGCCGCCGCGCTCGGCCTGCGGGCGGCGCTGGCCCTGGTCCGCGGTGACCTGGACGCGGTCGCCCGCGACGGACGGCGCAGCCGTGCCCTCTACCGCGAACTGGGCGACCGCTGGGGCGAGTTGCAGACCGTCACGCCGCTCGCCGTGCTCGCCGAGATCAAGGGGGAGTACGCGCGGGCGGCCCACCGCCAGCACGAAGGGCTCCAGATCGCCAGGGAGTTGCGTCTGGAGGCCGAGGTGTCGGCGCGGCTGTCCGGGCTCGGCCGCCTGCCGCTGCTCGCCCACGACGTCGACCGCGCCCGCCGACTGCACGAGCAGGCCCGCCGGATCGCCGTCGAACAGGGCTACAAGTACGGTGAGATCCACGCCGACATGGGCCTGGCCCTCGGCGCGCGGCGCTCCGGCGACCTGGACGCGGCCGAGGCGCACCTGCTGCGCATCCGCGCCGCCCACGCCGACGTCTCCTCCCCGGCCGGTGACCACCTCCTGCACGCCGAACTCGGCTTCCTCGCCGAACTCCGCGGCGACGCCGCCCGGTCCGCCGCCCACCACCTGCGCGGCCTGCGCATCGCCCGCTCCCTGGACGAGCCCCGCGCCCTCGCCCTCTCCCTGGAAGGGCTCGCCGGGACGGCCGCCCGGTGCGGACACCGGTCCGGCGCCACCTGCGCGGCCATGCTCCTCGGCGCCGCCGACGCCGCGCGCCGCGGCGTGGGCGCACCCCTGCCGCCCGCCGAGCGCGGCGACGTCGACCGCGTCACCGCCGCGGCGCGGGCGGTCCTCGGCCCGCGTGCCTTCGCCGAGGCGTTCGCGCGCGGTGAGCGGCTGACCCCCGCCGAGGCGGTGCGGCACGCACGCGCCACCCTGGACCGGCCGGCGGACCCGGCCGCCCGGTGCGCCGTCACCGCCCCCCGCGCGCACGGCCCCGCTCACCCCTGACGAGGTGGTTCACCCAGGTCCGTCGGGTACCCGTTGGGCCGAGGGAGTCCAGGGAGCGATGCGCATGGTCGGGAACGCGGGGCCGGAAACCGAAGGCGGGGCCCGGGCCGAGCGTCTGCGCCGTACGGCGGCGGACGTCTTCGGCTGGGAGCACCTCCTGCCGGAGCAGCTCACGGCCATGGAGTGGGTCCTTCAGGGCCGCGACACCCTGGTCGTGATGCCGACGGGCTCCGGCAAGTCGGCCGTCTACCAGGTGCCGGCGCTGCTGCTGCCCGGCCCGGTCGTCGTGGTGTCACCGCTGCTCGCGCTCCAGCGGGACCAGATCGCGGGTCTTCCCGAGGGCGACGACGCCCCGGGCGCCGTCGCGGTCAACTCGGACCTGGGCGCGGCGGAGACCGAGGCGGCCTGGGAGGACGTACGGTCCGGCCGGGCCCGGCTCGTCTACCTGGCCCCGGAACAGCTCGCCCGGGACGACGTCGTGGACACGCTGGCCGGGGTGGGCCCGGCGCTGTTCGTGGTGGACGAGGCCCAGTGCGTCTCCTCGTGGGGCCACGACTTCCGCCCCGACTACCTGCGCCTGGAACAGGCCGCGCACCGTGTGGGCAGACCGCCCGTGCTGGCGCTGACCGCGACCGCCGCCCCGCCCGTGCGCCGGGAGATCACCGAGCGTCTGGGCATGCGGGAGCCCCGGCTGATGGTCACCGGATTCGACCGGCCGAACATCCGGCTGGAGGTCCGCCGCTTCCTCGACGAGGACGAGCGCCGGCAGGCCGTGGTCGAGCGGGCCGCCGCCGAGCCCAAGCCCGGCATCGTCTACGCGGCGACCAGGAAGGACACCGAGCGCTACGCGGCCGAACTCGCCGCACTCGGACTGTCCGCCGATCCTTACCACGCCGGGCTGCGCGCCGCCGAACGCGCCCGCGTCCACCGGGCCTTCCTGGCCGGTGGGACCGACGTCGTCGTGGCGACCTCGGCGTTCGGCATGGGGATCGACAAGGAGGACGTGCGGTTCGTCCTGCACGCCTCGCTGCCCGGCTCCCTGGACGCCTATTACCAGGAGATCGGCCGCTGCGGCCGGGACGGGCACCCGGCGCTCGCGGTGCTGCACTACCGGGCGCGGGACACCGGGATGCAGTCGTATTTCGCGGGCCGGGCCCCGGGCCGCACGACCCTGTCCCGGGTGGCCGAAGCCGTGCACCGGCGCGGCGGGGACCCCTTCGGCCTGGAGGAACTGCGCAAGGAGACGGGGCTGTCCCGCAACCGGGTCACCGCGGCGGTCAACCTCCTGGAGGAGGCCGGAGCCGTCGCCACCGCGGAAGGGGGCGCGGTGTGCCCGGCCGAGGGCGTGTCACCGGCCCGGGCGGTGGAGCGAGCCGAACGGGCGGCCGAGGCCCACCGCCGTACCGACCGGTCGCGGGTGGACATGGCCCGGTCCTTCGCCGAGACGACCGGCTGCCGGCGGCACTTCCTCCTGGGCTACTTCGGCGAGGCGTACGAGGCCCCGTGCGGGAACTGCGACATCTGCGAGGAAGAGGCCGCCGCCCGGACCGACCACGGCGCGGGCGGCGACCAGCGGCCCGCGCACCCCGCCGCCGCGTCCTTCCCGACCGGGACCGAGGTGCGGCACGACAAGTGGGGCGAGGGCACGGTGCTCAGCGAGGAGGGGGACCGCATCACCGTGCTGTTCGACCGGGCCGGCTACCACACGCTCTCCCTGGAAGCCGTGGCGGACCACGACGGCCTGCTCACGGTCCTGCGCCGCGCCGGCGAGGAACAGCGGGACACCTGAGAGACCCCCGGCACGGGCTCGCGGGACCACCGGGTCCTGCCCGGTGGTCCCGCGAGCCGTACGTCCACGCGGAAGCGGCGTCAGCCGCGACCGGGCGCGTACGACGTCGGCATGCCGCGCCGCGCCTCGGACGACTCGGCCGCCCGGGCGGCCGCGCTGGCGGCCAGGGCCAGCAGCAGGGCCAGCGCGCCGACGATGACGTTGTTCACGATCGTCTTCGTCGTGCTGACGTTGCCGGCCACCACCCACGGCGCGATGATCGCCCACACGCCGAGGGCACAGGATGCCCACGCCATGCTGTGGGTGCGTTCGAAGGCCCGGCCGAATCCGCCGCTCATCAGGACCGCGTAGGCGATACCGGTGAGCAGGTTCGTCACCGCCAGGGTGGACAGGCCGTTGAAGCCCGTGATCCAGGGTGACGCCGCGAGGTACAGACCGGTGAGCAGCGCCATGGTCTCGATGGCCTGGCCTTGGGGCGTGCTCGTGGCGCGCTCGGCCATCTCGTGCCGAAGGCGCATGTCGACGATGTCGGGGTGCGTCTCCATGGACGGCCTGGGGGAAGTGGTCATGGTCTCCACCTTCGGAGGGTGTAGTACGTCCGGACGTCCCGCGAGTACCCCGATCAGCGCACGCAATCTATAACAAAAGGGACGATATGCCCCCGGTCGGGAGGCCGCTCCGGTCAGGGCGAGGAACTCTCCGCGGGAACGGGCGTCGGAACGCAGCACGCCGAGGGGGCGACCCCGGCCACCAGGGCGAGACGGCACAGGACCCCGGAGGAGTCGCGGGCGGGCGGTGTTCCTCAGGCTCCCGCCGGCCCTCGCCGGCCGGCGGCGGGGTGAGTGCGGGCCAGCAGGAGGGTGATGTCGTCGTCCACCGGTCCCTCGGGGACCAGGGTGTCGATGACCGAGGAGCACAGTTCGTCAAGACTGGAAACGGGCCCTGCGAGAGCGGTGCGCAGCCGCTCCAGCCCGCGGTCGATGTCGCGGTCCGTCTCGATCAGGCCGTCGCTGTACAGCCCGACCACGCTCCGTTCCGGCAGCTCCACCTCGACCGCCTCGTAGGAGCCCAGCCCCACCCCGATGGGCGCGCCCGGGGGTACCTCGGCGAAGTCGACCGATCCGTCGGGGGAGATGATCGCGGGCGGGGGATGGCCGGCACTGGACATGGTGCACCGCCGGGTCGCCGGGTCGTACACACCGTAGAAGCAGGTGGCTCCGAAAGTCGACGGCATCGAGGTGCCGTCGTCGCAGTGGTCCCGGGCGGCGTCGAGGGCGAGTTCGTCCATGAGCCGGAGCAACTCCTCCGGCGGCAGGGCCAGCTTGCTCAGCGCACGGGTCGTGGCGCGCAGGCGTCCCATGGTCACGGCCGCGTGGATGCCGTGGCCGACGACGTCCCCCACGACCAGGGCAACGCGGGCGTCGGACAGTCGTATGACGTCGAACCAGTCGCCGCCGACGCCGCCGTGCGTGTCCGCGGGCAGGTAGCGGGTGGCCACCTCGACCGTGCTGCCCCCCGACAAGTGGTGCGGCATCAGGTCGCGTTGTATGGCGAGCGCCGCCGTTCGCCCCCGCGTGAAGCGCAGGGCGTTGTCGATGACCAGTGCGGCGCGGGCCGCGAGTTCCTCCGCGAGGGCGAGGTCCGCCGCGCTGAACGGGATCGGGTTCTCGCTGCGCACGAAGACGGCGATGCCGAGCACCGCGCCGCGGGCCTGCAAGGGGACGATCATGAGGGAGTGCATCCCGGTCCGGCGGATGACCCGGGCCCGGTCCGGGTCGTCGTCGAGCCATGTGCCGGGGGAGGTGTCGAGCACGGGCTCGAAGTAGGACCTGCGACGGTCGAGCACGGTGGTGAACGGGGACGCCGGCGGGACGTAGACCGGTGTTCCGCGTGCCCAGAGGGACTCGCGGAGATCGTCGTGGATGGAAGCGGCGGCCGCGCGGTAGAAGCCGGGGATGCCCGACCCGGTGGGCTTGAGGCGCCTCAGGGGCTCCTTGTCCAGCGGCACGGGCTGGACGAGGTCGATGGTGACGTAGTCGGCGAGGTCGGGCACCACCGTCTCCGCCAGGCTCTGACTGGTGACCAGCGGGTCAAGGTCGGTGCCGATGCGGCTCTTCGCGGCATTGAGCAGACACAGCGGCCCGCTCTCCTGCCCGGGGCCGGCCTGGACCGCCACGGAACAGACGCCCAGCGGCCGTCCGTCGGACCCGTCGAGACGCACCAGGTCGACACGGTAGCGACGGACGGGCGAGCGGGGCCCGGCCGCCCACAGTTCGTGCCCGAGCAGCGGTTCGCCGGTCCGCAGGACGCGCGCCATGGCCCGTTCCAGAAACTCCGGGTGACGGGCGCGGACCACGTCGGTGACGTGACCGCCCAGCTCCGGTCCGGAGCCGTAGAGATCTTGGTGGTGCACGCTGTCGTTGAACCACACGCAACGCGCATCCCGGTCCCAGAGGGCCAGACTGACCGGCGAGTGGTGGACGAGCGCGTCCAGCGCGGCCGGATCCAGCCCCGGCCGGTCGTACGCGCTCGGCCCCCACACGAGCCAGCCCGCACGGCCGTCGGCGTCGAGAGGAGTGATCCGCAGGTACGCGGTCGCCTCACGGCCGTCGCGGCGGCGGATGCGCACCCGCCCCGACCAGAGGCCGCCGGCGAGGACACGGGCACTTCCCGGGTCGCTCGGCGCCAGCAGCCTCTCGGCGGGGCCGTGCAGCACCTGGCCGGCCGCATAGCCCCAGAGGCGTTCGGCGGCCCCGGTCCACACGGACACCGTCATGCCGGCACCGAGCACTGCCAGGACGTCACCCGGCTCCCCGGCCCGCTCCCCGGCCGGGAAACTCGCGGCCCTATCCGAGGACATACTGCAACTATGCCGCGCCCGCACCGCTTCCTGCCACGGCAGCGGGGAACGGCGGCGTCCCGCGCACGGGGCCGTCGCGGACCGTCCGGCGCGCTGAAGCGGAGGCTCCCGAGTAGCGTGGGAGCCACGACGTGCTCATCGGCCGCCTTCTGTGCGGACCCGTCCCTCGTCCCCCCTGCGGCGTGACACGGCCCCTGCGGCTCGGGCACCGGATCCTCGGGAAACGCGAACCCCGGACAAGGCTGGAGGGGCGATCATGGCCTTCGCCACCGCCAAGGACGGCACACAGATCTATTTCAAGGACTGGGGGTCGGGCCCACCGGTGGTCTTCTCCCACGGCTGGCCACTGATCGCGGACGCGTGGGACCCGCAGCTGAAGCTGACGGCGGACAACGGCTTCCGGGCCGTGGCCCACGACCGGCGCGGGGGCGGACGCTCGGACCAGCCCTGGCACGGGAACGACCTCGACACGTACGCCGACGACCTGGCCGCGGTCATCGAGGCCCTGGACCTCCGCGGCATCGTCCTGGTCGGTCACTCGACCGGCGGGGGCGAGGTCACGCGCTACATCGGCCGGCACGGAACGGACCGTGTCGCCAAGGCGCTCCTGCTCGGGGCGATCCCCCCGCTGATGCTCAGGACGGAAGCGAACCCCGAGGGGCTGCCGGTCGAGGTCTTCGACGAGATCCGCAAGGGCGTGCTCACGGACCGCTCCCAGTACTACGAGGACCTCAGCGCCGCCTTCTACGGCGCCAACCGCGAGGGATCGACCGTCTCGCAGGGGACCCGCGACGAGTTCTGGCTCTGGAGCATGTCCGTGGGCATCAAGGGCGCCCACGACTGCGTCAAGGCGTTCTCCGAGACCGACCTCACCGAGGACCTGAAGAAGTTCGACGTGCCCACGCTGATCATCCACGGCGACGACGACCAGATCGTCCCCATCGTGGCGTCCGCCGAGAAGTCGTCGCGGATCGTCGAGGACGCGACCCTCAAGGTGTACTCGGGTGCTCCGCACGGCCTGTCGATGGTCCCCGAGTTCGCGGAGCGGTTCGACGCCGACCTGCTGGAATTCGTCCGGGGCTGACCGGGCCACCGGTCCGGATACGGGTGGCTCACGGCCGGACGGAGGCGGCGCCGGGCGCGCGGTGGCAGGCAGTGTGGAAGGCGGACGCGGCGTCCGTGCGCGGCGCACCGACATCGGAAGGTTCACAGGCCATGAGCGAGACCATCGCGGGGGCGCGATCCCCACAGCGGCGGCGGTCGCCGGAACCACCCGCCCCATGACGCCCTTGTCCGCCGGGGAGCGGCGCTTCGGGCAGGAGGACCGGCTCGCGGCCGAGTGGGAGCGGCACCGGCCCGCCGTCTTCGGTGCGGCCTACCGGCTGCTCGGGAGTGTGGCCGACGCCGAGGACGTGACCCAGGACGTGTGGCTGCGGGCGGCCGGGGCGGATCTGCGGGACATCGGTGACCTGCGGGCCTGGCTGGTGACGGTCGCCGCGCGACGCTCGTACGACATCCTCAGGAGCGCCCGCTTCCGCCGGGAGACCTATGTCGGGCCCTGGCTGCCGGAGCCGCTGCTGACCGGGGCGGACGCGTCACAGCCGGTCCTCGTCGACGAGTCCGTCAGCGCGGCGATGCTCCTGATCATGGAGGAGCTGCGCCCTCCGGAGCGGGTGGCCTTCGTCCTGCACGACGTCTTCGGCCTGGAGTTCGGCCGGATCGCCGATGTGCTGGACGTCTCCGTGCCGGGTGCCCGGCAGCTCGCCTCGCGGGCACGACGGCGGGTGGCCAGGGCGAGGCAGTCCACGCCGCGGGCGTCGAAGACCGAACGCGAACGCGTCCTCACGGCCTTCCGCGCCGCCTACGAGGCCGGGGACCTGGCCGGCCTGGTCAGGCTCCTCCATCCGGACGCCGTCTACGTCACCGACGGCGGCGGCAAGGTCTCCGCGGCACGCAAGCCCATACACGGCGGTGAGCGCGTCGCCCAGGTCATGGTGCGTACCGGGCGCCGGTGGCACCCGGACCGCATCGACCTCGCCGAGGTCGGTGGGGAAGCCGCCCTCGTGTTCCACCGGGAGGGCCGGGTCTACTCCGTCGACACGGCCGAGGTCGCGGACGGTCTGATCACCGCGTACCGCAGGGTCATCAACCCGGACAAACTCGAGCGCCTCCGGGCTGTCACACCCGGAAGGGCCGCCTCGTCTCCCTGATGAGAAACGCAAGACGGGCGACGGAGGAACGCGCGGCCGAACGGGCCGCGCGGGGGCCGTCGCCCCTGCCCGTAAGGACCTGTATGCAAGCCATCACAGTTCGGGACCGTGACGCCGGTACCGGCGGGATGTCCCTGACGGAGCTGCCCTACCCGCACGCCGCCGAGAACGACGTCATCGTGCGGGTGCACGCCGCCGGCTTCACCCCCGGAGAGCTGGCCTGGCCCGCCACGTGGACCGATCGCGCCGGCCGCGACCGGACGCCGAGCGTGCCCGGACACGAGCTCTCGGGCGTCGTCGCGGAGCTGGGGTACGGCACCACCGGCCTCACCGTCGGACAGCGGGTGTTCGGCCTGGCCGACTGGGCGCGCGACGGCACCCTCGCCGAGTACACCGCCGTGGAGGCCCGCAACCTCGCCCCGCTGCCCGCCGGCATCGACCACACCCTGGCCGCCGCACTGCCGATCTCCGGGCTCACCGCCTGGCAGGGCCTGTTCGACCACGGCCGGCTCACCACGGGCCAGACCGTCCTGATCCACGGCGCCGCGGGCGGCGTCGGCTCGATCGCGGTACAGCTCGCCCGCGAGGCCGGCGCCCGCGTCATCGGCACCGGCCGGTCCTCCGCCCGGGAGAGGGCGCTCGCACTGGGCGTCGACACCTTCATCGACCTGGAGGCCGGGAAGCTGGAGGAGGCCGGCGAGGCCGACGTCGTGTTCGACGTGATCGGCGGCGACATCCTCGACCGCTCGGCCGCCCTGGTCCGCCCCGGCGGCACGCTCGTCACCATCGCCGCGCCGCCCACGACCCGGCCCAAGGACGGGCGGGCCGTCTTCTTCGTCGTCGAACCCGACCGCGCCCGGCTCACCGACCTCGCCGCGCGGCTCAGGGACGGCCGGCTCAAGCCGCTCGTCGGCGCCGTGCGGCCGCTCGCCGAGGCCCCCGCCGCGTTCGCCCCCGGCACCCACGCCCCGGGCAGGACGATCATCCGCGTCACGGACGACCGAACAGGAGACCTGTCATGATCGGCACCCGGATCGCCGGCGGTCTGCTGGCCGCCGCCACGCTGGCCACGGCCACGGCCTGCTCGACCACCGGCCCGCCCGCCCACGCCGTCCGGCCGACCCCGGCCGCGGCATCCCCTCAGGCCATGGCGTCGACACGCCCCACCGAAACCCTCACACCGCTGCTCCAGCAGGCACTTCCGAACGTGAAGGGCAAGACGTTCACCTCGGCGATCGTCGACTTCCCGCCCGACGCCCGCGCGATGCCGCACCGGCACGGCCAGGCGTTCGTCTACGCCTACGTCCTCGAAGGCACCGTGCGCAGCAGGCTCGGAGGCAAGCCCGTGCACACCTACCACCAGGGCGAGAACTGGGTCGAGGAGCCGGGCGCCCACCACGTCCTCACCGAGAACACCAGCCAGACCCGGCGGGCCCGGCTCCTGGTCGTCTTCGTCGCCGACACCGGAGCCAAGCTCAAGGTCGACGACCCGACGCCATAGCCGCGCCCCACCGCGCCATCCCCCGCCCGACCGGCAGGTCTGCCGACCTCCGCCCGGCCGGGCGGACGCGTGACGAGCGTGCCGGGCCGGATGCAGGAGCGTGATGCCGGTCCTGGGCGCTGCGGGCAGTCGTCGGCCGAGGGATCGTCGAGTGCCGGCACCCCGGACGCGGCCATGCGGGTCGGCGCGGTGCCGGTGACGACCTGGGTGAGCGAGCCGGTCTCGACGAAGCGGCCGACGGGGTGGCCGTCGCTGAGGGCCGGTGCGGCCGTGCCGCTCGGCACGCACGTCGGGACAGGCCGCACCGCGCGCTTCACGGGACGCCCCGCGGCGGAGGCGGCGAGGTGCACCCGTGCCGGGCCACGGCGTCCGCTTCCGCGGGCGGGAACCGCCACGGCACCGCCGCCGGAGGGGGCACGGGTCCTCCGTCCAGTGCGGCGGCAGGGCCGCGGGGTGTCGGCCCACCCGCGTTCCTGCCAGCGGTGCGGGTGCGGTGTCCTCTTCCGGCCGGCACGGCCCGATCGGCCCCCGGTGGGAGACGGCTCCCTGTCCGGGCTGCCTTCCGCGGTGCGGCGCGCAGAGGCCACCCCCGGGGCGCGCAGAGAAAAGTCCCGGCTCCGCCCGGTCCTAGGTTCTCCTCAGGCCCACGGCCACCGCCCCCGCGCAGGGGCGCGTACCGCCTTCACCGGACCAAAGAGAATCGAGTTCCGCCATGTCCCGTGCCCAGAAGCCGACCGTCGTCCTCGTCCACGGCGCGTTCGCCGACGCCTCCAGCTACGCCGCCGTCATCCCCGGTCTGCTCCAGCGCGGCCTGAACGTCGTCGCCCCCGCCGTACCCAACCGCAGCCTCATCGGCGACGCCGCCTACGTCTCCTCCGTCATCCGCCAGATCGACGGCCCCGTCGTCCTGGTCGGCCACTCCTACGGCGGCGCCGTCATCACCGTCGCCGGCGTCGAGGACAACGTCCAGGCCCTCGTCTACCTCTCCGGCTACGCCCTGGAGGCCGGAGAGAGCCTCGGCGAACTCCAGGGCCGCTTCCCCGACTCCGACCTCGCCGCCGCCCTCGTCTACACGCCCTTCCCGATCGAGGGCTCCGACACCCCCGG